>JAYTLA010000152.1:0-21311 GCA_043729825.1 Ferruginibacter sp. | reverse complement strand
ATTTTATTATCAAAGAACTTAATACTTTTAAAAACCAACTAACTAATCTTATCAACACACGTTCATAACATTTAAAATTTCTTCCGAACAGCTATAGTGGGACACGAACCAAGGCGTATATTTGTTCATTTTTGATTTGCCATTTTTTATGTACTTTTTACAAAAAAAAGCATTCCGCTTCCACCAGTTGCTCAGTCATATTCTACCGCCGAGCATAGCCCGCTTGGAAGCGGCACCGAGTGTATGTGTGCAAGCGCAGCGCTGCATACATACACGAAGGTATAGCGTACAGGCGGGTTCGAATGTTAGGCTTTGTACCATTGCTCATGCTCCAAATCAGTTGGCAAAAATCAGTTGGTACTTTGCAAATGAGCAATTAGCAGTTGGCAAATTTCAGTTTGCAAAAAACAAAACCCCATGCCTAAGCACAGGGTTTAAAAACTATTAAACAATTTATCAATTAAACAATTCAAGCCTACAAAGCCCCAACTTCCGCCATATTCGGAATATCCACTGCCTTATACAAACCTGCATCTAATTTTTTCTTTGTTTCTTCAAAAGCTTTTAGTGTAATATCTATATCATCAAAACTGTGCGATGCTGTAGGAATTAAACGATAAATAATATCGCCTTTTGGTATTACAGGGTAAACAACTATGCTACAAAAAATTCCAAAATTTTCTCTTAAGTCCATCACCATTTGTGTAGCTTCGGGCACATCGCCTTTCATGTATATAGGCGTTACGGGGCTGTTGGTACTGCCAATATCAAAACCTCTTTCTTTCAATCCGCTTTGTAGGCGGTTTACATTTGTCCACAGTTTTTCTCTAAGCTCGGGCATGGTTTTTATCATGTGCATGCGCTTTAGCATACCTTCTACTACTAGCAATGGTACACTCTTTGCAAATATTTGTGAGCGGGTGTTGTACCTCAAAAATTTTATAACCGCTTTGTCGCCGCATATAAAACCACCAAGGCTACCTAGGCTTTTTACCATCGATGAAAAATATAAATCTATACCAGCTTGGCAACCTTGCGCTTCATCGGCACCGGCACCTGTGGGGCCCATGTAGCCAAACCCATGTGCATCGTCTATCAAAATTCTAAAACCATATTTTTCTTTTAGTGCTACTATTTCTTTCAAAATACCTTGCTCGCCATCCATACCAAAAACCCCTTCGGTAATGACCAAAATACCACCACCATTTTTTTCGGCCAGTGCCTTTGCACGTACCAATTGTTTTTCGCAATCTTCAATATCGTTGTGTTTAAATGCATATCTATTTCCCATGTGCAAGCGCACGCCATCTACAATACATGCATGCGATTCGGCATCGTACACAATCACATCCCTTCTATTCACCATGGCATCTATACAACTCATTATACCCTGGTACCCAAAATTTAAAAGCATGGTATCTTCTCTACTTACAAATTCGCTCAGCACTTTTTCTAGCTCCTCGTGCTTGCTAGTATTACCACTCATCATACGTGCACCCATTGGGTTTCCCATGCCATAAGCAGCAGCAGCTTCAGCATCTATTTTGCGTACTTCGGGGTGGTTTACTAGGCCTAGGTAATTGTTCAAACTCCACACTAACACATCTTTTCCTCTAAATTTCATGTGCGGCCCCAGCTCGCCATCTAGCTTTGGAAAAGCAAAATAGCCATGCGCTCTATCCATATGTTGCCCAATAGGCCCACCATCTTTCACCAATTTCTCAAAAACATCTATCATAACTCGATTTTTTTTAATGCGGCAAAGGTAAATAATATCGTTGAAAGTTTGAAAGGTTTAAGAGGTTTGAGAGGTTTGAGAGGTTCAAAGTTCAAGGTTGCGGGTTTTTTAGGCGTTGTGTGCACTATAATTTTGCGAACCTGTCCGCCTTTGGACATTGGCGTCAAGTTAAGGTTGTAATTAAACCATTGGAACGATTGTAGAAGTAGGGTTTTAGTCTCTACGCAACCGCCAACAGGGCTGAAAGCCGCTGTTGGGGTTACTCACTCTTTTCTATAATTTAAAGAAAGGTTCGCAAACCCTGACGGCGGTTGTAAACCCAGTCAGCGGTTTAGTGAAAGGTTTGCTGATATTGACTCTAGTGAGATAAATGTAAAAGTTACCTTGACGCCAATGCGATATTCTTGTTGGGAGCTGGCCCACTTCGGTTCTTTGTTCAACAATACCACAACGGCTATATGTTTTCTTATTCGTGATATTTCGTGCCATTAGTGGCTACAAAAAATGCAATAGCTCTTGCTTTTCAGTTAACCATTTCATTACTACAAAATATTCTTCATTATTAGTAGATTTGCAAAAACCCAAACAATGCGTACCAACAGCTTTTTTACAGCACTACTTATTTTTTTGTTTTCCATACACACAACCGCACAAAAAAAAATAACCAGCAGCACCTTTAGCAAACCAAAAATTGTTGTAGGCATTGTAATAGACCAAATGCGTTGGGATTATTTGTACCGCTACAGCAATAGATATAGTAATGAAGGTTTTACTAGAATTATAAAAAAAGGACACAGTTTCGAAAACACATTTATACCTTACGTGCCCACATACACTGCCGTGGGGCATACATGCATATATACTGGCGCTGTGCCTGCTACGAGTGGCATTGTTGGTAACAATTGGTACGAAAAAACCATTCGCAAAGTTATGTATTGCACCGAAGATAGTACCGTGCAAGGTGTGGGCAATAATGATATAGCTGGCAAAATGAGCCCACGAAATTTATGGGCTACAACTATTACAGACGAACTAAGGTTGAGCAATAATTTTGCCAGCAAAGTAATAGGCATTGCATTAAAAGATAGAGGCGCTATATTGCCTGCAGGCCATAGCGCCAATGCCGCTTATTGGTACGACGATAAAACTGGCAAATGGATAACCAGCAATTTTTATATGAATGCATTGCCTACTTGGGTAAATAATTTTAATGCAAAAGATGAAGCCGCAAGCATGATGCGCAAAGACTGGAACACACTGTACCCAATAAATACCTACACACAATCTACCTCCGATGATAAAGCTTACGAAGCAGATTTAGCCGGCACAAAATCGCATACATTCCCGTATGCATTATCGAGCATTGGCGCAGGCAAATACTATAGCTTTAAGTTTACGCCTTATGCCTCCACATTCACATTCAACTTTGCAAAAGAAGCCATTGCAAACGAAAAATTGGGCGCAGGCAATGTTACAGATTTTTTAGCCGTTAGCATTTCATCTACCGATTATATGGGGCATACATTTGGACCAAACTCCATAGAAGCAGAAGATACTTATTTGAGATTGGATAAAGACATAGCGGATTTTTTAAATTATTTAGATACCAAAATGGGTAAAGATAAGTACATCGTTTTTTTAAGTGCCGACCATGGTGCAGCACATGTGCCAGGGTATTTAGAGGAGCACAATATTCCTGCAGGTGTGTTTAGCGAAAGTATTTTAGCCAAAGATTTAAATACAATTGTAGAAGATAGTTTTGGTATAAAAAATGCAATCATGAATCTTCAAAACTATCAAGTGTATATAGACAAAGATTTGATAAAAGCACGAGGAAAAAATGTAAACGATGTTATAGAATTGATTATAAAAACATTGAAAACAAAATCGTTTATTACCAATGTTTTTGATATTGAAAAATTGGCGGCCACAACTTTAGCAGAGCCAATGAAAACGATGCTCACAAATGGTTACTCACCATCTCGCAGTGGCGATATACAATTTGTTGTAAAGCCTAACTTTTTTGATGGTAGCAATAAAGGCACTACGCATGGTTTATGGAACCCCTACGATGCACATATTCCCTTATTATTTTATGGCTGGGGTATAAAGGCTGGCAAAACAAATAGAGAAACTTATATGACCGATATTGCACCAACCCTTGCAGCTTTGCTACATATACAAATGCCATCGGGTAGTGTGGGTAAGGTTTTGGGAGAACTGGTGAAATAGAAATTTAAATGCACCAATTGTAAAAGATTTGCAATTTTCGGTTAAGGTTATCCTAAATTATAGTATTAAAGCACAACTCTAAAAGCCTATTTGCCTATATTGCAGCCAGATTAAATTATCTCGTAAATGAAGAATTTTTCCTTAGCATTAAATTTATTATTGTTTGCAGCTGTAGCTTTTTTATTTGTAAAAGTATTTTCTGGTAACAAAAATGTTGGGAGTGCAAGCACCACAAATATTAAAGATACAAGCATACTTGCATCTGCAATAAACGCAAATGCCATTGCATATGTAGAATTAGATTCGTTAAACGAAAAAATTTCTTTCATAAAAAACAAAAGGCAGGAATTAGAAAGAGAGCAAAAGGCAATAGAAGCAGAATGGCGAAGTGGCATGGTTGGATTGCAAAATAGAGCAAACGAATTTCAAAAAAAGGGTAGCGCTATTACACAACAAGAAGCAGAAAAAATGCAAGGCGAGTTACAACAAGCACAACAACAAATAGAAACAAAAAAACAAAATCTTACCCAAAATTTAACGGAGCGGAGTTATAAGTTTTTGGATGATATTCAAACAAAATTGAAAGACTTTTTATTGGAATACAATAAAGATAAAAAATACCAATACATTCTTACCACAGGTACAGGCATGGATTATATGCTCTACAAAGATCAGTCTATGAACATAACCGATGATGTAATAAAAGGAATGAATATGGTATTAAGTGAAAAAAAATAATTTCTTTTTATTTTAATTCGTAAACTTATAATTTTTATTGTAAACGTTTTTTGCTTTGTAGAAAGCATTTTTACTATATTGCCATTCTAAAAAACTACCATGGCAGAAACCACCAACGATTTTAAACCCTCTCTCGGATTATTAGATGCTACAATGATTGTAGCAGGCTCCATGATTGGCTCAGGAATTTTTATTGTAAGTGCAGATATAACTCGTAATGTAGGCAGTGCAGGTTGGCTTATAGCCGTGTGGCTCATTACAGGTTTTATGACACTTACCGCCGCATTGAGTTATGGAGAACTGAGTGCTATGTTTCCAAAAGCAGGCGGGCAGTATGTTTATTTAAAAGAAGCTTTTAACCCTCTTGCTGGTTTTTTGTATGGGTGGAGTTTTTTTATGGTTATACAAACTGCTACCATTGCTGCAGTTGGTGTTGCGTTTTCAAAATTTGCAGGGTATTTTATTCCAGCACTAGAATTAAATGATACCAATGTGTTGTTTCAAATATTCGGATTAAAAATTCATACGGCACAACTCGTTTCTATTTTACTAATTTCTTTTCTTACTTGGGTAAATACAAAAGGTGTAAAGAGTGGAAAATTAATACAGACAACATTTACAGTTGTAAAATTATTATCGCTTTTTGGTTTAATTATTTTTGGTTTTATGCTTGCAGCAAAAGCAGATATATGGAATGCCAACTGGCAAGATGCTTGGGCTATGAAAAGCAGAGCAGCTGATGGAAGCATTATTGGAGGCATAACGGGAAGTGCAGTATTGGGCGCTATTGCAGCGGCAATGGTAGGCTCTATTTTTAGTAGCGATGCATGGAATAATGTTACGTTTATAGCTGGGGAGGTAAAAAATCCGAAAAGAAATATTGGGTTGAGTTTATTTTTTGGTACGCTTATCGTTACGCTTATATATGTATGCGCAAACCTCATGTATGTAAGTGTGCTTCCCTTACCAGATATTGCATCTGCTCCATCAGATAGAGTAGCCGTTAGTGCAAGTAAAGCTATTTTTGGCGATATTGGTACGTATGTAATTGCAGTGATGATTATGATATCAACCTTTGGTTGTAACAATGGTTTAATTTTAGCAGGCGCAAGGGTTTATTACACCATGGCAAAAGATGGATTATTTTTTAAACAAACAGGAACGCTTAATAAAAATGAAGTACCAGAGGTCGCACTGTGGATGCAATGTGTGGTAGCATCTTTGCTTTGTTTAAGTGGTAAGTATGGCGATTTGTTGGATATGATTTCGTTTGTAGTAGTATTGTTTTATGCATTAACGATTGCTGGTATTTTTATTTTAAGAAAAAAAATGCCAAATGCAGAAAGACCTTACAAAGCATTTGGATATCCAATCTTACCAGCCATTTATATTTTAATGGCAATCACTTTTTGTGCGTTGCTAATATTTTACAAACCAGTATATGCAGGTTGGGGTCTTGCAATTGTGTTGGCGGGTATTCCTATTTATTACATTGCGGTAGCCAATAATAACAAACAAAAAAAATAATGAACGACGAAGATTTTAATAAACTTTTCCAATCTTTTTCATCGCTTAAAATAGGCGTGATTGGCGATGTAATGCTTGATACGTATTGGTGGGGTAAGGTAGATAGAATATCGCCAGAAGCACCTGTGCCAGTAGTGGCGGTGAGTAAAAAAGAACAACGCATAGGTGGTGCAGGCAATGTAGCATTAAATGTAGTAGCATTAGGCGCTACGATACATGCCATAAGCATTGTGGGTAATGATGATGAAGGAAAGCAATTGCTATCATTGCTCAATGATAATAAAATTAATACCGATTTTATTGCTACAAGCCATGAGCGCATTACCACTAATAAAATAAGAATTATTAGCCGCAACCAACACATGATGCGATTAGATGCAGAAGTGGTTACCGCCTTATCCTCAGCCGAGGAAGAAAAAATAATTACTGCTTTTGCAGAATATGTGAATCGAGAAAAACCAAATTTGGTCATACTTGAAGATTATAATAAAGGAGTGCTTACAGAAAAAGTAATTGAAACCGTAATTGTTATTTGTAAAGAAAATAATATTCTTACAGCAGTAGATCCAAAACGAAAAAACTTTTTTGCATATAAAGGCGTAGATATTTTTAAACCTAATATGCACGAGGTAAAAGAAGCATTGAATATTTTGGGAGATGAAGTTTCGGAGAAATTACTTGGAGAAATTCATGTAGCGATACATGAAAAATTGCAGCACAATATTTCGTTTATAACCCTTTCGGAAAAAGGGGTTTTTTACGAAAGTGGAAATAATAAAGCCATTATACCTACACATATACGTAGCATTGCAGATGTGAGCGGCGCAGGCGATACCGTTATTGCTGTAGCCGCTGTAGTGTATGCGGCATCAAAAAATATGCGCTTAATGGCAGAAATAGCCAACATAGCTGGCGGGCTTGTGTGCGAAGAAGTAGGCACTGTGGCAATTGATAAAACAACATTACTGCAAGAGTGTACAAATTTGCTAGCGGTATAATTTTTAATAAAAATATTTATGCAAACATTTTCGATAGTGATACATGGTGGAGCTGGTACCATTTTAAAAGAAGATATGACTCCCGAGTTAGAAGCCGCTTATACAAAGGGTTTGGATGAAGCTATTACAGCTGGATACGCAGTGCTAGAAGAAGGGGGCTCAGCGGTGAATGCAGTAAAAGCGGCCATTGTTATTTTAGAAGATAATTTATTGTTTAATGCAGGGCGAGGCTCTGTGTTTACAAAAAAAGGTGTGCAAGAAATGGATGCTGCAATAATGGATGGAAAGAATAGAGAAGCAGGAGCAATAGCAGCTGTGCGAAATGTGCGTAATCCAATAGAGCTTGCAGCAGAGGTAATGCGCAATAGTAATCATGTTTTTTTAAGCGGAAAAGGCGCAAATGATTTTGCCATAAAGCAAGGCATAAAATTAGAGCCCGATGAATTTTTCTTTTCACAATTTAGATACGACCAGTGGAAGGCCATGAGAGATAGCGATAATTATTCGCTCGATCATACACACCAAGGATTAGAGGAATTGATGAAAGATAAAAAATTTGGAACGGTTGGTGCTGCTGCTTGCGATGCTGAAGGAAATATTGCTGCGGGTACAAGTACTGGCGGAATGACGAATAAAAAATATGGAAGAATTGGTGATAGCCCAATACTTGGTGCAGGTACATATGCACACAATACAACTTGCGCCATTAGTTGTACTGGGCATGGCGAACCTTTTATAAAAGCAGTAGCAGCATACGATGTAGCCGCTCATATGGAATATAAAAATATGAGTTTGCACGATGCAATGCATGATGTAGTACATAAAAAATTATTAAAACTGGAAGGCGAAGGTGGAATGATTGGTGTGGATGCGAAAGGGAATGTGAGCATGATGTTTAATAGTGCTGGTATGTATAGGGCTATGCAAAGCAGTACTGGCGAAAAGAAAATTGGAATTTATAAAGATTAAGTCATTTGATGAAAAAATATGTCATTATAGTTGCTGGTGGTAATGGTAGTAGAATGAATAGCACAATTCCTAAACAATTTTTATTGCTAAAAGGAAAGCCAGTGTTGTATTATGCCATTAATACTTTTTTACAAACTTTTGATGATTGTAAAATTATATTGGCTTTACCAGAAGAACACATTGCTGCTGGGCAAGAAATTATTGATGCTTTTTTTGATTACAATAGAATTGATATTGTTATTGGCGGACGTACAAGATTTCATTCGGTACAAAATGGTTTGGCAAAAGTAGATGATGAAGAAAGTGTAATTTTTGTACACGATGCAGTAAGGCCAATGGTTTCGTCGGTATTATTATATCGTTGTTTGGCTGCTGTAATTGAATTGGGTACTGCTATACCAGTGATAGATTGTAAAGATAGTGTACGGATAATAAATGAAGAAGGTAATGAAGCAATAGAAAGAAGTAGCATAAAATTGGTACAAACACCTCAAGCTTTTCACGGTAAAATATTATTGCCAGCTTTTAATATAGATTATAAAGAAAAATTTACTGATGAGGCGAGTGTAGTAGAGGCTTTTGGATTAAAAGTTTCGTTGGTAGAAGGAGAGGAGGAAAATATTAAAATTACAAAACCTACAGATTTAATTATTGCTGAGTCGATACTTTCTGCTAGTTAGTAATAATCCCAGTTATAAATATTTATTCGTTAGTTGGTATTGTAGAGTTGTCAGCCTGAGCTTGTCGAAGGCGGGTTTAATTATGCAGATCGGGTTCGACAAGCTCACCCTGACATCACTTTTTTTGGACAGAATATTATTTTTTAAATAATTTTACCAGCTTTGGTAAATTATTGTATTTGACACTAATATATTTTTCATTTATCGGGTTCATAGATTGGTAAAAGTTTGCAATGCCTTTTAAATCTGATCCTTCAAAATCTAATATTAAATCTTGCCCAGCAAATTCCTCAATTACGCAATTGTATAAAAAATGATTTGCGCTGAGTTTTCTACCCTCTTCAGTAACGGAAGGAGCAATGTTGTAGAGCCTTTTGGCATCTTTCAGTAAAATTAGTGCAGCATGTATTTTTCCGTTAATACTTGCTTTTCTTAAAACGAGATTATTGTTTGCAAGCAATAATTTGCAATTTATTTTTAATGCCTCGTAATCGCTTTTTTTTACTAACTCAAATCTAGCGCCATATAATTTTTTATACAAATCTATCAATTCATCCACAGCCTCTACTTTTTCGTATGTAAAACCATGTTTACTTGCTTGCTTTATATTTCTTACAAAATTACTATTAAATTTTGTTGAAATGTTTTTGTAGCTATAGTTGAGTGGTAGTATAAAATTATTTCGTTCTATACTTTTTATTTTTTTATTGCTCGATAATGAATTTGCATAATTCAAATTTATTTCTGCAAATTGATAACGTTTTTCAATTTCTGTAATAAAAAGATTTACCAAGTGTTCATTTATTTTCTTCGTAGAAAAAATGCCTGCTTGTTGTAAAAAATATGGCTGGTACAAATAATTTATGCCGTATTTTCTTCTATGTGTAATTGGCATTACGGCCTCGTAATCGTTTAGTACAATGGCATCCCAATTATGCTCGGTACAATTGTCTAAATAAAATGAATGGGCGTATATTAATGAGTTTGTTGCATTAAGAATACAATTGTCCCATTGCTGTTTATCAATTTCGTTGTATTGAATATATTTTATTTCCATTTTATAATCCTGCTTGTGGAAATAATTTTGAAAATTTTAATTGCTGTAAATCTATACTGAAAGAAAGGTTTCTTTGAAATCTCTTTTCGGTAATAGTGGATTTAAAATAATCTCCATACACTTTGCTATATACAATTGGTACATAAATAGTGAACACATTTTTAAATAGCGATAATTGAAAACCTGCATCGTACAAAAACCTGCCAGTGGTGGAGCTTTTTTTCCATGCTTCTGCATATGTACCAATATCTACAAATATGCGTACAGGAATTTTTATAGGCAAGGCATTTAAGATATTTATTTTGTCAGGAATGTCTGTTACTAGATTTACAGCCGAAAGCCAATCATCCGTTCTACCAATTTTATCGCTCAATAAATCTGTACGTACTTTAAAGAAACCATCTCTGTTCATTATTTGCTGGCTCGCAAAACCTTCAAACTTGCTTCTGCCAACAAAATAATTTTGATAAGTATAATCTTCATCACCCTTTGGACCACTCATGTTTAAATGGTAGGCATAGGTTTTGTATTGTGTTGTAAAACTTTTATCGCCTGTGTAAATAAATTTACCTACAAAAAAACGAACATTCAACCCTCCATCTTTTTGGTAATTAAAATAATAATTTCCTGTAAAATTTAATCGCACAAAACCATCGCCTTGCTCAGCTTGAAAAGTACCATCGTACGGGTACAAAGCCCGATTGTTTTCAATACCCACTTGCAATTGATTTACGTATCGTTGTTCTGTTGGGTAAGTTATTACATCAATATTATTTACAACATCTCGTTTAAAAGATATATTTGTTTCTGCAATAAAATAACTTTTGAATTGAACATATTTTTTTATTAAACTCCGTGGATTTTTATTTGCAAAAACATATTTTATTGATGGCAGGAGCTTGCTAAATTGCAATGGATTTTCTTTGCCAGTAGAATCTTTAAAAGAACCACCAGTAAACTTTGCAGCATCAAATGATAAAGTAAGTTTATCGCCATTTGTTTTTGGAAACCAACTGTATTCAGCTCTGCCAAGCCCGTTTAATTTTTTTGTACCAGTAGCAAACATTGGCGCTGCTATAAATCGAAAATTGCTGGGCGGCAAATTATAATTATGAACTAATGCACCAATCATAATTTTATCATACAAATTATAACCAACTACAGGTGCCACAGAAATATAATGATACTTATCTGTTTCTTTTAAATTAAAAAACGATGCAAATTTTATTTGCTTTTTCTTCTCAACCTCTAATGCTCCTTTTTTATTGAGCAATGCAAATGTATTAGAAAGAGATTTGCCTGAAACATCTTCCATCACTGCTTTAAAGTCATCTGGCGTAAGATGCTTAAAACTCCAGCGACGATAGTATTCTTTCATACAGCTATCAAACATTGCTGTACCCAATTCTTTTTCTAAAAGCATCATCCACTCGCCCGCTTTTGCATAGGCAGATAATCCATAGTTTATGCCTAAAAAATTTTCTGAAGGCGTATTTATTGGTTGGTCTTTTTTAAGTTTTATGTAAGTATCCAATATCATCTTTTGTGGATAAGCTGAAACCCTATCTTTAATGAATTTTTGTTTTGGTAAAAATCTATAAACATCTTTTTCATTGTAATACATAGCTGCATAGCGTCTATCATAATACGTATTCATGCCTTCATCCATCCACGGAAAAATCCGTTCATTGGTTGCCAATATTCCATAAAACCAATTGTGGCCTACTTCGTGGTTTATTAAACGTTCCAAATTAGTTTCTGAGCCGCCAGATACAAGAGATGTGATGGTCGGGTATTCCATACCGCCTGGTTTATTAGATGCATCATCTACCACACTTACTACATTGTATGGGTATTCGCCAAGCCAATTGCTTTTTGATAAGATGGATTTCTTTGTAGCGGCTATACTGTTTTTCCAACTGTCTTTATTTTTTGGCAAAACAAAAGTGTATGCATCTATTATTTTACCAGAAGGCAATTTTAAAGTATCATATTGCACCATAAATGTTTTATCTGCATACCATGCAAAGTCGTGTACATTATTTTGTAAGTAGCGTAATGTTTTACTTTTTGTAAAAATTGGAATAATTTCTTTGTTAATTATTTTTGGTGGAACATTTTTTTTTGATTTATGTACAACTTCATTTTCCATACTAATATGTTCTTTCAGCCATTTTTTTTCTTCTTCATTTTGCAAATCGCCTGTTGCCGCCACTACATAATTTTCGGGTAATGTTATCTGCACATTAAAATTTCCAAACTCGCTGTAAAATTCGCCTTGGTCTAAATATGGCATTTCGTGCCAACCGGTTTTATCATACACCGCTGGTTTCGGATACCACTGTGTTATTTGGTACGATTGCTCTACGTGTCCTCCCCGAGAAAAATTGTATGGCAATTTTACATGAAAAGGCGTTTCAATTTTTATGTTTTTGCCTGGTGCAAGTGCTTGGGGCAACAATAGTTTTACAATATCTTGGTGTTGTGGATGATCTTCGGTAGTTGCATTTACATTATCTACTTTAAAATTTAATTGGTTGATGTAACCTTTTTTATTTTCTTCCGAAAAATAAAAATCGGTGCTGCCATTTTCTAATCGTTGATAGCTAAAAGCAGTCTTATCATTTTTGTACGCATTTGGCCAAAGATGTATCCAAATAAAATGGAGTGTATCTGGCGAGTTGTTGTAATAATCTATTTGCTCAAAACCTGTAAGGCTATTATCTGCATCGTTTAAGGTTACAGAAATTGTGTAATCTGTTTTTTGTTGCCAGTATTTAATTTGCGAATAGCAATTGCTTATAAAAAATAAAATAGCAGTAAGAGAGATGAGTTTTTTCAAACCAATTGTGTTTGTTCAAAAATAATGAAAAATGCATCATGTATTGCATAATAAAAGCTGAAAAATGATTTGAAGATGAATAGCCCCCGCAACAAGTGCGGGGCAGGCTGGACAGCAGTTAATTATTGTATATCGATAACAGCCCCCCAAAAAGACAAGAGATATTAGATTTTAGACATGAGATTTTATACTCAATACTATCGGCAGAGTGCTTAGAGTTGAAAAAACCTTAAACTTTTTAAACCTTAAACCTCTTAAACCATAAACCTTTTAAACCTTAAACTACATCATTTCCCCTTACCCGAAAGTATAATACGAATGCTATGAAGAAGAATTTTAAAATCGAGCGATAGCGAAATATTTTCTACATAAATAAGATCGTATTGCATTCGTTCTACCATTTCGTCGATATTGCTTGCGTAACCAAATTTTACCATTCCCCAACTTGTAAGCCCTGGCTTTACTTTAAATAAATATTTATACTCGGGATGTAATTCTTTTAATTGGTCTATATAAAATTTTCGCTCGGGTCTTGGCCCCACAAGGCTCATGTTGCCGATGAGAATATTCCAAAGCTGAGGTAATTCATCAAGTCGCCATTTTCTCATTGTTCTTCCCCAGCGAGTAATTCTCTCATCGTTTTCGCTACTTAACATTGGGCCATCTTTTTCTGCATCTACAATCATTGAGCGCAACTTGTACATGTTAAAAGTTTTGCCTTTATATCCTATTCTTTCTTGTACAAAAAATATTGGGCCAGGGCTAGATATTTTTAACCGAATTATAGTATATATTAAAATTGGTAGAATAAGAATTCCGCCTAGTATACTTACAAATATATCCATAAGTCGCTTTATGTTTTGTTGCCACAAAACCATTTGCCCAAAGTGAATATCGATAAGTGGAACACCCATTACATTGCTATCTTGCAATGCACCACTAATGATATCTAGCGTATCTGGTGTTATTTTTATGTTTACATTTTTGTTGCTTAGTTTTTGTAAAATTTGCGAAATGGCTGCCCTCTCGCTACTATCTAGTGCAATAATAACTTCTTCAATATTTTTTTCCTTGATAATGTTGTCTATTGTTTCGGTATTGTAATACGTTTGAATATCTTTTGATGGAATATTAATTATTTTGCCATTAAGATTTATAAAATCGGTAATAATAAAACCAGAATTGTCGTTTGATTTAAAAAAATCTTTACAAAATTGTTCTGCTTTTTTGCCAGACCCAATTAGTAGAGAGTTAAAAAAAACATTTTTATTATGCAATTGTTTTTTAGTGATAGAAAGAAAAATCATTCGTACTAGTACACTAAAAAAAGTAACTGGAAATAGTAAAATGTAAAAATCTACATAGTAATCATAGTTATTTGACCTTGGGTTTTTTAGAATAAAGAAAAATAATAAAAACAAACATCCAATTAAACAGACAAAAATGGTTTTGAAAAATTCTCCTACTCTTGATTTTTGGTAAAGATTATGATATGTCCCTGTAAGAAAATGCAATCCTATCCATCCGCCAGTGTAAAGAAAAAGACCTAAATAAAAGCCAGACGGAATGCTAAATGGATAACGCTGAAAGAATGTACGCAAATAATAAAATGTAACCCAAGTAAACAAGGCTACTATTATATCTCCGAGGATATACCAACTAATATTAACTCTTGGTTGTTTCAAATTAGTTTACTACTTTATTTATTTTATCTAAAATTTGATGTGCTACTTCCATTGCTCTAAAGCCATCTAGTACAGTAACTGGTGTTTCGGTATTATTTATGATAGCGTTTTTAAAAGCAATTAATTCTTCTTTCATGGCATTTGTATCTGCTACAATAGGATTTGCTATGGCTACTGTTTTTTTTCCTTTGCTTGTATCAATATCAAAAGTAAACACATTTTTATCGGTAGCTTTATTTTGGCTAATAATTTCTGTTTTCTTTTCTAAAAAATCTATTCCTATGTATGCATCTTTTTGAAAAAGTCTCATTTTTCTCATCTTCTTCATCGATATTCTACTACTAGTAAGATTGGCCACACAACCATTGTCAAATTCTATTCGCACGTTTGCAATATCTGGGGTATCGCTCAATACCACTACACCATTTGCAGAAATATAACTCACATTACTTTTTACAAGATGAAGAATGATATCAATATCGTGTATCATTAAATCTAATATTACACTTACATCTGTACCACGAGGATTAAATTGGGATAGCCTATGAACCTCAATAAACATAGGCTCTAGCGCATAATTTTTTAATGCCACAAATGCAGGATTAAAGCGCTCTACATGCCCCACCTGAAATTTTAAATTAGATTCTACCGCTAATTTTAAAAGTGCTTTTGCTTCATCCATTGTATTTGTGAGGGGCTTCTCAACAAATACATGTTTGCCTTTGCGAAGCGCTAATGCGCACAACTCATAATGATATGTTGTGGGGGCTACAATATCTACCGCATCACAATTGTCCAATAATTCTTCTGGCGATGAAAATCTTTTTAAATTGTATTTCTCAGTTACGGATTTTGCATTGTTATCATCTGTATCGCAAAATCCAATCACTTCTATACCCTCTATTTCTATCCAATTGTTTAAATGAAATTTACCCAAATGGCCTGCACCTATCACTCCTATTTTAAGCATATTAATTTTTTATTTTTTTGCTGGTCCCTTTAATTTTATTCTTGCCAAAAACCCATGTTGCCAAATTTCTTTATGCGCTGCTCAATGCGCTCCTGTGCAGGAATTTGTTTTAATTCTTTTATCGTTTTAGACAAATATTGTTTCACAATTTCAGCGGCGGCATCATAATCCCAATGAGCACCACCAGCAGGTTCTGGCAATACTTCATCTACCAAACCAAAATTGAGCATGTCGGTACCAGTAAGTTTTAATTGTTCTGCAGCGGTTTCTTTATTATCCCAACTGCGCCACAAAATACTGCTACAACTTTCTGGAGATATTACGGTGTACCATGTATTTTCCATCATTACTACTTTATCTCCTACGCCTATACCTAAAGCACCACCACTTGCACCTTCGCCAATAATGACACATATTACAGGTACTTTTAAACTTATCATTTCATAAATATTTCTTGCTATTGCTTCTCCTTGCCCACGTTCTTCGGCTTCTAAACCTGGGTATGCACCTGGGGTATCTATTAATGTGATAACAGGTTTATTAAATTTTTCGGCTAGTTTCATTAAGCGAAGTGCTTTTCTATACCCTTCAGGATTTGCCATGCCAAAATTTCTTATTTGTCTTGTTTTGGTATTGTTTCCTTTTTGTTGTCCAATAATCATTACTGTTTCTCCATCAAGCTGTGCAAAACCACCCACCATGGCTTTATCATCTTTTACATTTCTATCGCCATGTAATTCTATAAAAGATGTACACATTTTTTCTATATACTTTAATGTGTAAGGTCTATCGGGATGACGACTCATTTGTACACGCTGCCATGGAGTAAGGTTATGAGTTATGCTTCTTTTTGTTTCTTCCACTCTTTCTTCTAGCATACTTATAGCAGTACTCATATCAGTAGCAGACTTATCTTGTGTTGTGGATAGTTGTTCTATTTGGTCATATAGTTCCTTGAGCGGCTTTTCAAACTCTAGAAATTGCCTATTTTTTAGCTGTGGCATAGTATTTTTTTATCTGAAATATATAGTTAGTAATGTAATATAATTTGTAAAAGTAGTAGTTACAAGTATTTTTATAAACTTTTGTTTATAAAAAATTAAAATCCCTATCTTTGCAATCCGAAAAACGGTATATAACTGTTTTGTAGGGCCAATGGGTTGGTAGTTTCCCTACAAAATTATAGGGATAAGAATGCTTCCCTGTCATCCCTACCTCTGCGGTGTAGGGACGGGGTTCGAGAAACTAGAAATAAATAATTTGAAATATTGGGTTGGTAGTTCAGTTGGTTAGAATGCTGCCCTGTCACGGCAGAGGTCGCGGGTTCGAGTCCCGTCCAGCCCGCAAAGTCCTCAGAGAAATCTGGGGATTTCTTGTTTTATGCCATATTACGTTTATATACTTCAAAGCGAAATGGACCAAACTTTTTATAAAGGCTTTACAGAAAATCCTATAAAAAGATTGGAACAGCATAATGCTGGAGAGATGAATTATACTTCAAAGAAAATACCTTGGGAAATAGTTGGATTATATAAATATGCAACTAAGAAGGAAGCATTGATTGCCGAAAAAAAATTAAAGAAGTATGACCATTCTCGTTTAAGGTCACTAGTTAGTTCCGAAAAAAATATTTTAAACTCTTATTTAAAGGGTTTGGGTTAGAATGCTGCCCTGTCATCCCTACGCCTGTGGTGTAGGGACGGTGTTCGAGTCCCGTCCAGCCCGTCCCTACACATAAAGTGTAGGGATTTTATGCCATATTACGTTTATATACTTCAAAGCGAAATGGACCAAACTTTTTATAAAGGCTTTACAGAAAATCCTTTAAAAAGATTGGAGCAGCATAATGCTGGAGAAATGAATTATACTTCAAAGAAAATACCTTGGGAAATAGTTTGTCTAATAAATATTGAAACAAAAAAGGATGCTTTAATTGCTGAGAAGAAGGTTAAAAAATACGACCATACAAGATTAAAGTCACTAATTATTTCTGAAAAGAATATTTTGAATAATTTTTTAAGTAGTACTGTTGGTTAGAATGCTGCCCTTTCATCCCTAAGCCTGCGGTGTAGGGACGGTGTTCGAGTCCAGTCCAGCCCGCTTTAGAAAAATGAAACCCGCTATAGTAAAGGGATTCGTGTTTTTAGTACTTTGTTTATGTTGCATAGCCCTGAGGTGTAAATTTGTTTTAATTTATTTTAATATTGTAAATATTTAACCCCTTTTTATAAGGACATTCTCCAAAAATTTTACTATCCGGTTTTTAGCTACTGCACCAGATATTTTATGATTAATTTCTTTTGCTGCTAATGCAACCATTTTATTAAAAATATCTCCTTCTTGTTTTACAAAACTAAAAACCTCTGTACGACCAATCTTTAAAAGATAAATGGGTTTTAAAATTTCGGTAGTATTATTTATTTGTGTTTTGAGTAACAGCAAATTTTCCTCTTGTTTTGTTTGCAATAAAACTATACTGTCGTTTAATATTTCAACTTGTGCTTTCAAATTAATTATCATTCATCATTTTAGCAATAAAACCATTCTGTAATGGAGCTTTTATCCAGGAATGCCTAAAAAAATGAAATATTAATGCTATTAAAGCGTATGCACCAGCTACTATAAAAAAACCATAATAGTATTGCCCTGTAATTTTGCCTAACCATAATGCTACGCCAATGTTTAAAATTAAAAGAGACAATGTAACACTAATAGTTATGACTGCTTTAGATATCAAAGATGAAATAACATCAGCAGACTTGCGTACCGCTTGAAGCTTTAGCAACTCTAAAGTTGTTTTACCGTAATCCTCCGCTTTATCAAAAAGCATTTCTATATGTGTTACATTGTCGTTCATTAGATCATTTTAAGAATAGCTTAAATTATATCCTAACTTATTGCATTGTTAAAATCCGCCTTTGCCTCAGCGTATTTTCCTCTTCCTTTCTCTTCTAAATTCTCTGCTTCATTTCGTATACTTTCGTACTTTTCCTTCATTGTATCTAATAAACCATTAAATTTTTCTTTTACATTGTCAGCATAATCTTCTCCTTTGCTTACAATTTTTTTTCTTGTATTGCTCCCTTTATCTGGCGCAAATAAAATTCCTAATAATGCTCCTGTGGCCATACCTGCCAACATGCTTAGTCCTGCTTTTCCTGCATTCATAATAATTGTTTTTTTAGTTAAATGAAAATTTATAAAACCTTTTGTCCTTGTATAACCCTAAGTACAATTGCTATAATTGCAATAACAAGAAGCAAGTGTATTAAACCTCCTGCGCTATAACCAATAAAACCGATAGCCCAAATGATTACAAGAACTACTGCTACTACATAAAGTAAATTGCCCATGATAATTTTTTTAATGATGAATATTAATGATGTTAATTTGTTGATGTAAAATTGCAAAATAATCATACAATTATTATTATACAATTGTTTAAAAAAATTGCATAATTCACATGTCAATAGAAAAGAAAATAGAAATGGTAAAAGCTAAACAGGAAGATAGAAAGTGAATGTAGCACCTTGGCCAAGCTGGCTTTGGGCATTGATAAAACCGCTATGGTTGTCAATATTTTTTTTACAAATAGATAAACCTATGCCTGTACCTGGGTATGAAGAGGAGTCATGTAAACGTTTAAATAAAACAAAAATTTGGTCTGCATATTCCTGCTCAAACCCAAGTCCATTGTCTTTAAATGTGAATTTGTAATATTTTTTATTAGCTGGTAACTTTATTTCAGCAGCTGCTTTTTCATCGATTAATACACAAGAAATATTTATTACTGGGTTTACATATGGGGTGCTATATTTTAAAGCATTACCAATTATGTTTGTAAATATTTGTTGTATTTGGAAAGGTATTACACGTAAAGAGGGTAATGCAACTGAATTAATGGTTGCACTTTTGTCATCTATAGTTTGTACTAATTCTTGCCTAGTATTTTCGAGTAAAATATTTAGATCAGTTTCTTCAAATATGCTTTCTGCTTTATTTGCTCTAGAAAATAATAGTAAATCTTCAATCAATTGCCTCATGCGAGCTACTGCGTTTTCTACTTTTGTGAAATATCCTTTTCCAGATTCAGACATGCTTTGCAAATCATGGTCTGCAATGCGAGATATAAATGTTTGTATTTTGCGAAGAGGCTCTTGTAAATCGTGGCTGGCTACATAATTAAAAGAAGATAATTCAGCATTACTTTCTGCCAACTCCTTATTCATTTCGCTTAACGACTGGCTATGCAAATAATCTTTTGTAACATTGGTTGTAATACCAATTACAATCTTTTTGCCAATTATATCTGTCAAAAATTTACTTACAGATTTTGCATAAATCAATTCTCCATCCTTCCTTACTATTCTAAAGAAAAGCGTTGTAGCTTTTGGGTCGTCAAGCGCAGTGGATGTAACTTCTGTAAGTAAATTTCTATCATCAGGATGTACAAAATCTAAAAAATTTTCAAAGGTGGGTTCAAAAGATTGAGGCTCGCAGCCAAGCATGCAATATAAATTATCAGAAAATGTGTACTTGTTTAAATCCAAATCCCACTGCCAATTGCAAAAGTCTCCAATTTCTTCTGCTTGAGATATTGATTCTGCATTAATAGACAATTCCTCATTAGATTTCTTTGATTGATTTAAATCTTTATTTATTTTTAAAAAGGAGAAAAGAAATACCAAGATAGAAAAAAACACAAGTAATAAAGTAAAAATTGGAGTAAGGTAACTTTCTTTATCATATTTTTTTTTGCGATCAGTTAGATAATAAGTCTCCAAATTGTTCATTGCTTTAATTTGAAGGCGAATTTTATCCATTACCATTTTACCTCTTAGCATACGCTTTTTTATTTCAGCAGCGTTTTTTTCAATTAAATTACTGTCGAGTATAGAAAACCTTACATTAATTAATTGGGATAATGTGTCTAAATTTATCAGTTGTTGTTTATTATCTGTTAATAAATTTTTTATTCCAATAAACAATTTCCCGTATTCCTTTCTTGCATTATTATAAGGCTCAAGAAAAGTACTATCGTTTGTAATAATATATCCACGCTGTCCAATTTCTACATCTTTTAAATGAGATAGTAACTCTTCCAATTCTTTTTGAATTTCATGTGTATGCATAATCCACTTGCCCGATTCTGTAACTGAGTTAGTGTGTCTGTATGATACACCAGCTATTAAAATTAAAGCAAACAATGCTACAGTAAAAATAATTTTTAAAAAACTAGAAGATAAAAAAAATGCCTTGAAGTTCATAATGTTCATTAAAAATTATAGACTTAAAAGAAAATTATCTCTATTTAACCCTGAAGTTTGGTATTGCCAATTCATGATAATAACTTCTGATAATAATTTTTTGAGCACAGCAAAGTCGCTAGGTTTTTGTAAATACACATTAGCCCCTTTTACAAATGTATCTTCTATATCTTTTTCTGATGCAGATGTAGAATAAATTACGATGGCAATGTCTTTTAGTCTTTCATCGCTTTTTATTTCGGCTAGGCACTCAATACCTGTTTTACAAGGCATGTTTAAATCTAAAAAAAGCACATCGGGTAAATCATTGTTCGGATGTTTTAAAAAGTGCATCAATTCATGGCCATCTTTTACAACATCCACTTTCGTTTTTATTTTTACCTCTTTAAATGCATCCGTAAAAAACATTCTATCATCTTCATCATCATCTGCTAGTAGTATTTTAGTGTGTTCTTTGTTCATATGTTAGATTAATCTAGGTTAAGGTAAAATAAATTTTTGTTGTAAGTTTTTAGTATTTATTGCAAATCTCTACGTTTATTTATTATTCGCTGAAAAGCAGAAAGTGTAAGGCCCGTTTTATTTTTAAATTGTGTGCCAAGGTGAGC
>JAYTLA010000151.1:0-40338 GCA_043729825.1 Ferruginibacter sp. | reverse complement strand
ATCTTTTGTTCTTATTGGCGAAATAAATTTTACCATGTCTTCTGCCAATTGTTTTTTCATATCGCCATAGCGGATAGCCGCCTTATTAAAATCTTCTTTGTACTTATTGGTAGTGCTTTCTTCACTCACTAAACTCATTAACTGAAAAATGTTTTTGATGTAGTCGGGCATTTCTGCATTTGGTTCGGTTGGGCCGCTGTCGGTTTTTGCCTTCATCACTTTTTTGCGAATGGTCTCATCATCATCGGCTAAATACAAAGTTGCCAATTGATTTTCGCTCTTGCTCATTTTGCCAGTGTTATCTAGCGAAGGTACTTTTACCAGCTCCACATTATAATTAAAAGCATGCGGCTCAGGAAAAATGTTTCCGTACCTAAAATTAAAACGATTGGCAAAAGTGCGGGCCATTTCCAAGTGTTGCTCTTGGTCTTTACCCACAGGCACGTAGCTAGCACGGTGTATCATAATGTCGGCTGCTTGTAGTACAGGGTAGGTAAGTAGGCCGGCATTTATATTGTCTTTATTTTGTCTAACCTTATCTTTAAAGGTCACTGTTTTATCTAGCTCACCTACATATGCCAACATGTTTAAATACAAATATAATTCCGATGTTTCTCTCACATGGCTTTGGCAATAAAAGGCTGCTTTATCAGGGTCAAGTCCGCAGGCAATATTTTCTGCTACTACTCTATATACATTTGGTTTAAGCTCTTTGGTATCGGGGTGTGTGGTAAGGCTATGCAAGTCTGCCACCATAAAGTAGCACTCAAATTCATCTTGCATTTTTACATAATTGCGTATAGCGCCAAAATAGTTGCCTAGGTGCAAAAACCCTGTAGGTCTAATGCCGCTCATCACTATTTTTTTACTCATCAAAAAAGGTTGTTCACTCATTTGGCGAAGATAAAATAAAAAAGCCCCCTAAATCCCCCGAAGGGGGACTTTTACACCCTAATACCATAAATTTCTTTTCTAATTTTAAAAAAATGACTTTCGCTTTGTTTTCATTTGAAAACAGAAAAATTTCTTCTTTTGATAATACCGCAATAAATTATTTCCTCCCGTCTATATAAAACATAATACCGCTGTATTGGTAATGCTTTACATTTGTATTAATTATTTTCAACGGTACAAATTATGGATCCATTAAAAATTCTGCAGCTAGAAAACATTAAGAAAAGCTACTACCTAGGCAAACAAGAATTGCCTGTGCTCAAAGGTATAACGCTGGATATTTATAAAAATGATTATGTAGCATTAATGGGGCCAAGTGGTAGTGGTAAGAGTACATTAATGAATATTTTGGGTTGCTTAGATTCGCCAACGGGTGGGCGCTATAATTTAAATGGAAAAGATGTAAGTGGTATGGAAGATGATGATTTAGCAGCGGTAAGAAACAAAGAGATTGGGTTTGTGTTTCAACAATTTAATTTATTGCCAAGATTAACAGCTGCAGAAAATGTAGCACTTCCCTTAATTTATGCTGGTATTGGTAAAAAAGAAAGAGCAGAAAGAGCAGAAGCTGTGCTACACAAAGTACGGCTAGAAGATAGAATGCACCACAAGCCAAACGAACTTAGTGGTGGTCAGTGCCAGCGTGTGGCCATAGCACGTGCTTTAATAAATAATCCTGCTATAATTTTGGCAGATGAACCTACTGGAAATTTAGATTCTAAAACATCGCATGAGATAATGGAAATACTAGGAAAATTGCATGATGATGGAAATACCATTGTTTTGGTTACGCACGAAGAAGATATTGCTGGCTTTGCAAAAAGAGTAATTCGATTGAGAGATGGATTGGTGGAGAGTGATAAACTCAATGTGCGGTTGGCAGTGGGCAGTTAGCAAGAGGCAAAAAACAAATGTTCAATAATCAATTTTCAATGTTCAATTTTCAAATGGGCTACCTTCAACTTTGAACTTTCAACCTTTTCAACCCTTCAAACAATTTTCAACTTCTTAACATGTCCTTTAAAATTTATACAAAAACTGGCGACCTTGGTAAAACAAGTTTAATAGGCGGTACAAAAGTATTGAAAAGTAACCTACGTATAGAAAGCTATGGCACTGTAGATGAATTGAATTCTTACATAGGTTTATGCAACGATTTAATTAAAGATACACATTGCAACGAAGTATTAAAAGAAGTACAAGATCGTTTGTTTACTATTGGTTCATCATTGGCTTGCGACCCCGATAAAGAGCCGCTTATGAAAATTCCTGATTTGCTCGAAGATGATATTTTATTTTTAGAAAAAGATATTGATAGGATGATGGATATATTGCCGCCTATGAAATCTTTTATTCTCCCAGGGGGGCACCCAACCATATCTACATTACATGTAGCCCGCTGTGTATGCAGGCGTGCAGAGCGTATATGTGTGCACTTGCATGATGAAGATATTTTTGTAGAGCCGCTGGTAATAAAATATTTAAATAGACTAAGCGATCACCTTTTTGTGATGAGTAGATACATGGCACACTTATTAAATGTAGAAGAAATACCTTGGGTAGCAAGGGTGAAGAAGTAGGGAATGGTGAGGGGAAGTAAAGGGTAATTTCGTTTATTGGGGATTTGCTGGTGGAGTAACTTTAATAGAATCTATTTTTGGCGTTGCAACTTTAATAGAATCTGATTTTATTGAGCCAGCAGCTGGCATTTCTGATTCCTCTTCTTCAGTAGCATCATCATCTGTATCATCATCATTTAAATTGTTAGCTACATTTCCAGATGCACCTGGTACATATTTTACAGTGACTAAATCTTTTGATGGTATAGAAAATACAGAAGCTGCAATAGGAGCAAATTTTATGCTTGTGGCAGTGTATTCGATAGACTTATCATCTTTTACATACACATATTTCATTACCAAACCTGGTATAGAAGCAAACAATGGCTCTGCTGCAGCTAGCGCTTTGCTTTTTAAATTGGGTAAAAAATAAACCGTAAGCATTGCACTATCTTTAGTAGAAATAATGGCTTTGGTACAAAGTTTATCTAATATTCTGATGGTATCTTCTTTAAAAATTTCGCAACGTGTACCATCATATTTCGAGTTAAATTTTTTCCACTCCTTCGTATTCAAATACATTTTTACCCGATCCTTACCCGATTCTTTTACAATAGCAGCATTTTTTTGTTTCAATCCTTTTTTGTTATTGTAAAAAATACTTTGCATACGCATAAGGCTTACCAAACGCAGACGTACAATATCATTTTTTACGAAAGCTGTTTTTATACCACCATTGTAGGTTTCAGCTATTTCATTTACTTTATCTCCTTTTACCACAATGGCATAAGAAATTACAAATTCTTTTGCATTGGGTTTTACTTCTTTTAAAACTTTTTTTGAAGATTGTGCTGATGCAAAAAAAGAAAACGAAAGCATGCAGATAAAGCAAATTGCTTTAATAAATAAAAAAGATTTTTTTTTGTAGGTAAGTAATGACATCTTTTCTGCTAAATGTTTTAATTTACGAAAACGTAAAACACGAGTTATTTGTACAAAATAAAATTACCAAGATCAATAGGATCCAACGGATTTAAATTAACATTTGGGTTAAAAAAAGCAGAGTCAGCCCTTTTCCATTTTTCTAATTTTTCTCTTTGTTTTCTAGCACGCCTTGTAGGTTTGCCACTTTTTTTGGTTTTATACATTTTCTTCATCATAGCACCCATGCCTTCGGTGATAGTGATAGATGCATAATCATCGATAGTAATTTGCGTAGCCACAGGGTTATCTGCTTGTAAAAATGCAGGAAGATTACTTTCGTTGAAAGATGCAAAAGTGGCCAAGTAATCGTTATCTACAATGGTAAACTTGCTGCCATTTATTAAAAACTCGGTAGGTGCTGCTGGTGCGGCAACGGTTGTAGCAGCTCCAAAAAACATTTTTCGCTTGCCTTCTTTGCCGCTACTATAATTATTTTGCGCATTCCCATTGTTGCCAATAAATGCCAATTGCGGGCTATTGTTTTGTTTAGAAATGGAATCTGCAAGTGGTGGAGTTACAGGAGTTGTATTCGTAGAAGGCGTTACAGCAATTGGTGCATTGTTTTCTCCATTTTGCTGCTCACTAGTAGCACTTTTTTGATATGTAAGGTATCCAACAAAGCACATAAACAATACAGCCGCTGCCGCTGCAATTCTTTTAAAATTGGCAGAGAAAGGAATAACTTTTGCTGTAGTTTTAGCAGAAGAATTTGTAGCAAAACCTTTAATAATCTCCATCAATTTAGCAAAAGAAAAAGGGGGTGCTACTTCAAAATTTCTTAGTGGCTTAAATGTATTAAGTTCATCTGTATTTTTAATACGATTCATGATAGCCCCAAAACTTATTGCCTCGGTAGGCGGCATTACTGCATGCTCAAATAAGGATTTTAGTTTTTTTGAAAGGTTACTATTATCCTCTTCAATTTTGTTTTTTATATTGTCGAACAAAAAAGGTGGAGGAGCAATTGAATAGCTCTTCAAATCATGTAATAATATGGTATTGTTGTTTTCCAATTTATGCTTCAGCAGGTAATAAGTTTTTCAAATAGGTTCTGGCTTTGTGTAATTTAGATTTGCTGCCACTTTCGGTAATTCCAAGCATCTCACCAATTTCTTTGTGGCTATAATCTTCAATTACGTACAGGTTTATTATGGTACGATATCCCGAGGGTAAGTCGGTAATAATTTTCATTAATTGATCGTGCGAAAGTTTATCTAAAACAGAAGTTTCGCTTCCTTTTATGTTTATGCTTTCGTCAAGATCTGCAAAGGGTATTCTTTTCTTTTTAAGTTCATCGAGGCATGTGGTCACAAAAATTCTTCTGGCCCATCCTTCAAAGGAGCCATCGTGCCTAAATGCGCTTAAATTTCGATACAATTTTATAAACCCATCCTGAAAAAAGTCGTTGGCTTCGTCTTTGCTAGTAGCATAACGAAGGCATAAACTGTACATTTTTCCAGAAATTTGGTCATAAATTCCCTTGAAAGCAGCATCGTCTCCTTCTGCTGCCTTCTTTATCAAGACTGCATTTATACTTGAAATGTCGCCGTTGAGGTTCATAATTTTTTAGATTTATCTTAGGGAGTGCTAAAATTTTCTTAATGATTGCTAAAATAAAGCAATTTTTATTAATGTTTACACTTATTTAGCAATTAATATCAATATGAAACGATGGGAATCAATTTTTATTTTTGTTAAGCTATGGTAAATGTTAAAATTGGTGTGATTAGATAAACATCAGGATTTAAAATGATAAAAGCCCAAAACCTTTTTTGGAATTGAGCTTTTAGTATCGGGAAGCAGACTTGAACTGCCGACCTTCGGGTTATGAATCCGATGCTCTAACCAGCTGAGCTACCCCGACATCCATAATTGGGCGGCAAAAATAACGTTATTTGCCTAGATGTAAACAGTTTTTTGATTTTTTTATTGGCTACAATAAAAAACCCCAACAAAAAATATTGTTGAGGCTTTTGTAAAGTAATTAAATTTTTACCCCTCCGTAAAGTATTTATGGAAATAAGGAATCGTTTCTATACCCTTATAAAAATTTTCAATATTAAATTTTTCATTGGGGCTATGCAGGTTATCGCTGTCTAAACCAAAGCCCATAAAAATTATTTTAATACCCAATTCTTTTTCAAACAATGCACAAATAGGTATACTACCACCACCTCGCACTGGTATAGGTGATTTACCAAAAGTAGTTTCTATAGCCTTTGCAGCAGCTTTATACCCTTTGCTATCTATGGGTGTCATGTAGGGCTCGCCACCATGATGCAAGGTAGCTTTTACTGTTACGTTTGAAGGAGCTATACTTTGTAAATGATTTATGATAAGGGCTGTAATTTTTTCAGAGCCCTGGTTTGGTACTAGTCTTGCCGATATTTTTGCAAATGCTTTACTTGGTAATACTGTTTTTGCTCCTTCGCCAATATAGCCTCCCCATATACCGTTTAGCTCCATCGTTGGGCGAATACCAGTTCTTTCATTTGTTGTAAATCCTTTTTCGCCCCACAATTCTTTTATGCCCAACTCTTCTTTATATGCCGCTTCATTAAATGGTGCTTTTGCCATCAATGCTCTTTCTTCTTCTGTTGATACAACAACATCGTCATAAAAACCAGGTATGGTAATGTGATTGTTTTCATCATGCAACGATGCAATCATTTTTGCTAAAATAGTAATAGGGTTTGCTACTGCACCGCCATACACACCACTATGCAAATCCCTGTTTGGTCCTGTTACTTCTACTTCTATATAACTTAAACCTCTTACGCCTACATCCATACTTGGTGCATCTAAACTTATCATTGCGGTATCGCTTATCAATACACAATCTGCTTTTAATAGCTCTTTATTAGCCGCTACAAACTTGCCGAGGTTTGGCGAGCCAATTTCTTCTTCTCCTTCTATACAAAATTTAATATTGTTTTGTAACGAGTTTGTTTTTACCAAAGTTTCCAATGCTTTTACGTGCATATAAAACTGACCTTTGTCATCGCAACTACCTCTAGCAAATATTTTTCCATCAATAATGGTTGGCTCAAATGCAGGACTGTTCCATAGTTCTAATGGCTCTGCAGGCTGTACGTCGTAATGCCCATAAACCAACACTGTAGGTCTATTTGCATCAATTATTTTTTCGCCAAACACAATCGGATGCCCTTCTGTTTCGTAAATGGTAACTGTATCGGCACCAGCTTCAAGTAATCTAGCTTTTACAGCATCTGCACATTTTAGCATATCTGCTTTGTGCTCGCTTTTTGCACTTACACTAGGTATGCGCAAGAGCTCTAGTAGTTCTTCTAAAAAACGATCTTTATGTTGTTCTTGGTATTCTTTCCAGGCAGTCATGTTTTAAATTTAATTTTTTAATGAATAGACAACGAAAGTATATTTTTTTAAATAAAAAAATGTAGAAGTTTTTCTACAAAATTTTAAGAAATATTTAAGAAAAAGAAATTATGAATTGGGTTACCGCTCTACTATATTTGCCGTACGATTAGTGATAATCCATCAGCCTTTGTTTAGCGTCTTTCCATTTTGTTGAGGAAAGTCGTTTAGCAAAGGCTGAGTCAATTTAGTTAATTAGACTACCTATTTTTTTTGCATAAATAAATTGTACGATTCCAATAATTAGATAAATAAGTGCTACAATAGCTAATACCCATTTTATAGAAGCACAAATTGTAGTAATAATTGCCACAATATTTGAGGGATAGCCAGATAAACTAATAAGCATTCCTATATTTTCAATAATATCTAAAACTCCTGCTAATATTGCTCCTTTAGCTATTAATAAACCAACTTTACTAGTATTAAGCGTTGCAACCTTTTTGCAAATGAAAAATAAAAACAATGCGTAAAAAGTTAAGAAAATAAAATCTAAGTAAGTATTTATTTTTGCCTTACTAATATTATCTACAGCAGCTTTTGCGCTCCAAGCATTAATAATTTGGCTAACCTTAGACGTGTTATAAGCAAATTCTAAATCAAGAATTCCTTTTGTTGTATCTACTGTTTTTAGTGTAGCACCTGTTTTGCCCATTACAATAATCATTATTATAGTGCCAATGAATAAAAATGGGAGAAGTGATTTTTTCATTGGATAAATGTAAATGTTTATTATATATTTTTATGAAGTTTATCCAATTCGAATTTTAATTTTCGCTTTTTTAATAGTGAATTAATATCAATCCATTTGCACCACTTCTTGCATCATTAACAAAACCAGATGAACCGCTACCACCACCACCAGGAAATATACCTGATCTAGATACACTATGACCGGTTTGTGTGGTAGATGCTGGCGATATAATTACTGAAAAAGTTTCTATTGAAGGTTCGGCATTATAATGAACAGTATTTGCTCCCGCACCACCGTACCCATATATTTTGTGTAAAAAATATTGATTTGTACCTACCGCCTCGTAGGTTTGTTTATAGGGGCCGCCATATTGTCCGGCTTCGCTGTAAAACGAACCCCGTGGCGATGTAGTAGCTGGAACAAAAGTAAAATAAGTGCCTCCAGTACCTGGTGAATATTGAGGGAATGCAAAAAAAGTACTTGTTAATGCACTATTGCCGCCATTTGCAATAAAAGCAGTGCCAGCAATATCAATTCTGCTACCAGTACCCGACTGGTTAAACTTTAGCGTTCCACTAATGGTAACTGCATCTTTTCCTCCTTTTCCTATGGTTAAAGACAATGTTTGTGCTGCTGTTACGTCAAATAATAAACTCATATACCCACCACCACCGCCGCCAGCATCTAATCCTGCACCACCACCACCCCAAAGTTCTACCCAAATTTTCGGGGTATTTGCTGGTACACTCCAACCTATATTGGTAGTAGTTGTATCAGTAAATGTGGCTATGTTTTTAAAATTGCCAATATCGCCCCACGAAAAATTGCCACTACTATTTTTCATGAGCACTTGGTTTGGTGCACCATCTACACCATTTGCTTTTATAGTACCAGTTACATTTATGTTACCAGTTACATCAAGCTTTTCGTTGGGTGTAGGATTGCCAATGCCCACATTTTGTGCCTCTATAAAAAAGGGAAATAATATTAACATTAGAACGTTTAGTTGCTTTTTCATTTATTTTAATTTTAAGCAAGGTAAAATGTACTAAATAATGAAGCAATACCACATTTAGGGGATGGGTAGTGTAATTTTAAAAAGAGAAAGATAATAGAAAAATTGAGCTATCCTAAAATGCTTCAAACCTATTTTGCACATAAGTCCAGTTTACCACGTTCCACCAATTTTCAATATAATCCGCACGTTTATTTTGGTATTTCAAATAATAGGCATGTTCCCACACATCTATAGCTAGTAATGGAAATCCTTTAATATCGCTAATATTCATTAGCGGATTATCTTGATTTGGCGTACTGCCAATTTGCAATTTTTTGTTTGCATCAACGTATAACCAAGCCCAACCACTTCCAAATCTTGTTTTGCCAGTGTCTGCAAATGTTGTTTTAAAAGTGGCAAAAGAACCAAAAGCTTTATCAATGGCTACTTGCAAACTGCCAACTGCCTTATTGCCCAATTGCTCTGTTTGCATACATTTCCAAAACATTTCGTGGTTGTAATGCCCACCTGCATTGTTTCTCATTTTGGTAGAATATTTAGATATGTTTGCCAATACATCTTCTAAAGGTTTGGCCATATTTACTCCCTCGGCTGTAGCTGCTTCTTTTACATTTTTGCTATAGCCAGCTGCATGCTTGCTATAATGTATTTCCATTGTTTTTGCATCTATAATATTTTCTAACGCATCGTAGGTATAAGGTAACGGTTGTTGATCAAAACCTGTTAAAAATTTTGCATTTTTCATTGTAGCCTTTGGTGTGGCGCAAGATGCTAAAAAGGAAGATGCTGTAGCTGTACTAATGGTAATTAATGCAGCGCCTTTAGCAGTATCTTTTATAAACTTTCGTCTGCTATTGTTGTTGTCATTTTCCATGATAAAAAATTAAATGTTGTTTTTAATTAATTGTTTTGTTGGAAGCCAAGTTTTAATTTTTCTACCCATCCGATAGTAAAATTCTTTATTAAATAATTGGGAATCGTGCATGGCTTTGTAGGTAAAAAATATACCAACTGGTGTAAGGCAAATTACAGCAAGCCACATACCCATAAATGGGGAAAGCGCTTCAGTTTTTACAAATTTTTCGCCAAACATATTTAGTAAATGAAAAATAAGAAAGAAACAAATGGCTACAACCAATGGCATACCCATTCCACCTTTTCGTATGATAGAGCCCAATGGCGCACCAATAAAAAACAACACCATACAGGCTAGGGAAAAAGAAAATTTCCGTTGCCATTCTAATTTATGAATAATGATATTTTCTTTACGATTAGTAGCATCGTTACTATTAAATGATAATGTATTTTTAAGTTCGTTAGCTTTTGAAATAGCCCTATCGTATAAAATAGCTGTAGCGCTATCAGGGTAAATGCTATCTTTCTTATTGTATTTTATGGTAGCAATATTTTTCCATTGCGAAGATGTATCGTTTAAATAAGGTAGCGAAATATTTAGGTTTCTAGCCACTAATAAATTTAAGCTATCATTTGTTTTCGTAAGCGAATCTAAGCTTTTTGTTATCTGCCTTGCGGTTAACATTTTTGGACTATTTTTAAAAATATCCTCATCTCCTTTTTTTTGTTGAAATGAACTCAGGTCAAATAATTTTCTAAAGGTTTTAAATTCTAATCGTATGTACTCAGTAGAACTATCCCCGTAATTTCCTTTTTCTTGGTAGCGTGTTCCATTTTTTAAATCGAATGCTAAGTAATTATTATCTGCCGTTACATCCATTTTTCCCGATTGAGATATGATCGTGTTTTCTTGCAACGTATTTGTTTGATCATAAATAAGCACTTTTTCAATTTGCTTGCCATCGGCATCTTTTTTGCCCACTCGTATAGCATATTTTTCTATGCCAGTATAAAATTGCCCTTGCTTTAAATCGAGTGCAGGTTTTTTCATTAATATATCTTTATACAGTGTTACAAATTTTAATTGAGAATATGGAATAACATAGTTTGCAAACCAAAAAGTAATAATACAAAGCAATACCGTAAACCACATGAGCGGACGCATAAAACGCAGCAATGAAATTCCCGAAGATTTTATGGCTACTAGTTCAAAACTTTCGCCAAGATTGCCGAAGGTCATAATGGTAGAAATAAGAATGGCAATAGGCATGGCGAGTGTTAGTAGCGTTGCGCTTGCATACCAAACAAATTGTAGAATGGTTAAAAAATCTAACCCTTTTCCTACAAGGTCGTCAATGTATTTCCAAAGCGTTTGCATTATTAATACAAAAAGGGCAATAAAAAACGTAACGACAAATGGGCCGAAAAAAGATTTAAGAATAAGTTTGTCTAATTTTTTTATCATTGCAAATATGCTTTTGCTTTATTTTTTTTTAGTTATCTTTTCGCCATGAGCGACACTACAAAAGTAACACTTTCTGATGGCGAACTAGCCATGGCAGCCGATAAGAATATTATTTTAACGAAACGTGCAGTTATTGAAACATCTGCAGCATTATTTAACAGTTTAATTCCCGCCATAAATGAACGTTTTTGCAATACAATTTCACATATTGAAAAACTTTCATCGTCCATTCCAAAAATAACAAAAGGCGAAAATTATAATGGATTTCCGTATGTTATTTTAGATTATCCTGCTTTATTTGAAAAAGAAAATATTTTTGCTATTCGCACTATGTTTTGGTGGGGAAATTTCATTAGCATTACGCTGCATCTTTCTGGCAAATACAAAAAATATTTTGAAAAAAACATTTTAAAAAATCTAAAGAATGAAAACGATTTTTTTATTGCTATTGCCAAAACCGAATGGCAGCATCATTTTGAAGAAGATAATTATAAAAAAATTTCAGCAATAAATGATGGCGAGATGAAAACAATTCAAGAAAATAATTTTATAAAGATTGCCTTAAAATACGAACTGCATCATTGGAATTTGATGCAGTCAATTTTGCCCGAAGGGTATAAAAAAATAAATGGATTATTGATGGCTTAGCTTCCTATGCGATGAAATAAATCTTTCACTTGATACTCCCACAATTGTGTTTGATCTTTAATATCTTTCTTTTCTGCAAAATCAGTAATAATTAAAACCGTTTGATTGGTTACTTCAGATTTTACAATTCTAAATTCAAAATATTCATCTTTTGGTCCTGCTATCCAGCGAAAACGAATATGACTATTTTCTACTTTTTCTAACACCTCAGCTTTTTCTTCTGTACCATTCCATCCAAAAGTGTAATGACCATCTCTATCATCTACTTTATCTGCAAACCATTCTTGCAATGCCGAAGCACCGCTCAAAAACTCATACAATATTACTGGCGAGCTGCGAACCGGATATTCTAGTGTATATAAAACTTTTTTACTCATTATTTTTTGGATTAACTACTTTCCTATAATGCAATTATAGATAAAAAAAGAATGTAAAAGTTTTTTTGTTCATTTATTTTCATAATCATTTGTTTTTTTACCAATTAAGCAACAAAATAACTTGAAAAAACTTTACGTAAATTGAATGTGAATGGATTGGAAATTTTATCCGAAATTCGCAGCATTCTAAAATATTTTTTAATGGCATTAGAAATAAAAGTACCTACAGTAGGAGAAAGTATAAGTGAAGTAACGCTTGTAAAATGGCTAAAAAAAGACGGTGAATATGCTCAAAGGGATGAGGTAATAGCCGAATTAGAGAGCGAAAAAGCCACTTTTGAGATAAATGCAGAGCAAGCCGGTGTCGTAAAACACATTGCAAAAGAAGGAGATACGCTTGCCATTGGCGATTTGGTATGTAGTATTGATACAAATGCAGCAAAACCAGAAACTGCTAAAGCGCCAGTAGTTGTAGAAACAAAACCTGCAGCCACCGAAAAAACAGGATTACCAAAAGAAGAAATAAAAACAGATGTAAAAGCTACACCAGTAGCTGCTGCCATTATTGCCGACAAAAAAATAGACAGCAATAAAATAACAGCCACTGGCGATAATGGAAAAATTGTAAAGCAAGATGTGCTCGAAGCACTAAACAACCCAGGCAGAAACCCTGCAGCGGCAATGTTTAGCAGAAACGATAGACCAGAGAAAATGAGCAATCTTCGTAAAACCATTAGCCGAAGATTGGTTGAAGCCAAAAATACTACCGCCATGCTTACTACTTTTAATGAGGTGGACATGACTGCTATTATGGATATCAGAAAAAAATCGAAAGATAAATTTAAAGAAACCCATGGCGTAAACCTTGGTTTTATGAGTTTCTTTACCAAAGCATGTTGTTATGCGCTACAAAAATTCCCTTCGGTAAATGCATATATAAATGGAGAAGAAATTATTTACCACGATTATTGTGATGTATCTATTGCTGTAAGTGCGCCAAAAGGCTTGGTAGTGCCCGTTATACGCAATGCCGAAAGTTTGAGTATGGCAGGCGTAGAAGCAGCTGTTGTTGATTTAGCTACTAAAGCAAAAAACAGTAAACTTACCATGGAGGAAATGAGTGGCGGAACGTTTACCATTACCAATGGTGGTATTTTTGGCTCTATGATGAGTACGCCTATTATTAATTTGCCGCAAAGTGCCATCCTTGGCATGCACAATATTGTAGAGCGCCCAATGGCCATAAACGGGCAAGTGGTTATTCGCCCAATGATGTATGTAGCCCTTAGTTACGATCATCGAATTATCGATGGCCGAGAGTCGGTAGGCTTTTTGGTATTGGTAAAACAATTGTTAGAAAACCCAGCATTGTTGCTTTTTGGGAAAGACCCAGTGGATGCATTGTTGGAATTGTAAAAATATAAATGCCGTTTCATTAAATTTGAAGCGGCGTTTTACTTTCGTTTTTTTTGGGGCTGTCAACAAATACAATAATCAACATAATATCGGGCTATACGCTACAATCTTTTGCTCGTACCTCGCAAAAGTATTTTCGCTTCTATCCCGCACGTGTCCCGTACGTTTATGTCGGGAGCCCTTCAGCATTTGTTCTTTAATCAACAATACCACAACAGTTACATTTTTTTGCAAGCAAAATGAATTTTTTTAGGAAATGACAATAAGAAAAATAGAAAAAAAAGACAACCAAGCCTTGGGTGCAATTGTACAAACAGTTTTAACCGAATTGGGCGCTCCAAAAGTGGGTACAGCCTATGCCGATCCTTATCTTTTTTCTTTGTATGAAACATACGATAAACCCAAAGCCATTTATTTTGTAATAGAAAAACAAGGTAAAGTAATTGGGGGAGCAGGAGTAGATCAATTAGAAAATTGTAACGAAAATATTTGCGAGTTACAAAAAATGTATTTTTTGCCAGAAGCCCGTAGCTTGGGTTTGGGTAGTAAAATGATGGCGCTTTGCTTGCAAGCAGCAAAAGATTTTGGTTACGAAAAATGTTATCTCGAAACCATGCCTAATATGGAAGATGCTCAAAAATTATACAAGAAAGTTGGCTTTACTTATTTAGATAAACCAATGGGAGATACTGGTCATAGCTCTTGCCCTGTATGGATGATAAAGGAGTTATAGTTTTTTGTAGCCACTAATTACACTAATTTACACGAATAAAAACAGCAAAACACAAAACATTGAGCCACCACCATTCCCATATAACTTCCGCTATAAAAATAATTGAAACGATAAATCCTGGCGAGCCACTTGTACATCATTTAAAAAAATGTTTTGCTGCCAATAAAAAATTTGGTTCAAAAGATAGAAAAAGTATTTCATCGCTTTGTTATAATTTTTATAGAATTGGAAATGCACTAAAAAATAAAACAACTGAAGAAAGAATATTGGCAGCTACCTTTTTGTGTAATAATACAAGTAGTGATTTGCTAGCTACACTTGCGCCTGATTTAAATGAAAAAATAAAACTAAACTTAGAAAAAAAATGTACATTTTTAGGTATTGATACAAGCCATATTTTTCCATTTGAGAACGAATTAGGTGAGGGGATTAATAAAATAGCATTTACCCTATCATTTTTAAAACAACCGTTATTTTTTGTACGCATTCGCCCACAAAGTATGGAGAATGCATTGGTAAAATTAATAGAAGAAAAAGTAGCGTTTGAAGAAATAAGTACCTCTTGTTTGGCTTTGCCACAAGGTACTAAACTAGAAGAGTTATTTTTACTTAATAAAGAAGTTGTAGTGCAGGATAGAAACTCACAGCAGGTATTTAATTACTTACAAAAGCCAGAAGTTTTTTTAGCAAAAGACTCGGTAGTGTGGGACTGCTGCGCTGCAAGCGGCGGCAAATCTATTTTGCTATACGACATGCTGCATGGGCATGTGGATTTGTATGTGTCTGATGTGCGTGCACATATGCTAAACAATTTGCGTACTCGGTTTAAAGAAGCTAGTATAAAAAACTATCATGCTTTTAGAACAGATTTAATAAATGATGCCGAGGCATTTCCCGAAAAAAAATATGATATTATTGTGTGCGATGCGCCTTGCACAGGCAGCGGCACATGGGCACGTACGCCTGAGCAGCTAGCTTTTTTTAATCCAAAAAAAATTGCTGAGTTTGTAAGTATGCAAAAAACAATAGCTTCTACCGCTATTAAAAGTTTAAAAGAAAAAGGTTTATTTTTTTACATTACTTGCTCCGCATTCAAAAAAGAAAATGAAGAAGTGGTATTGTATTTAAAAGAAAAATTCCATTTGCAAGTATTAGAAATGGAATATCTAAAAGGTTATGATGTGCAGGCCGATACTATGTTTGTAGCTGTGTTATCTTTTTAAAATTTTTAAAGATTCTATTTTCTTGTCATCAGCAAAAACAGAAACAAAATAAACACCTACAGGCATCCCTTGCATATTTATGCTTTTTATTTGCGAGCCAGTTGATTGATTGTATTCGGTTTTATAAATTTTTTGGCCAACTGCATTTGTTAGTACAATTCCCATTTTTGTAGCTGCAGTACGACTAATAATAATATCCATTTTATCTGTTACTACATTGGGGTTTATTTTTATTTCGTTGATAGGATTTGTGCATAATGTTGGTGCATTTACAACCAAAGAATCTAAATAAAAACTAGTATCGGTTGGTATGTCTATTTTTATTCTATAATTTACAGCACCTGTGCTTGCAAGTGCGAGGTCGTCAGTAAAACTAATGTTTTTATTTGTAAAACTACCGATGCCATTTATTGTTTTAAAAGTTGAATAAGCTACTTGATTTGATTGTTTTCTTTCCACGACAATGTTCATTGTATTATCATGCTTCACGTTTAAATTTATAGTGGCTGTACAATTTGCAATATTAGTTTGTTGGGTGTATGATTTTTTTAAAAGTATAGTAAACGACTTTTTCATATCTGGAATGCCGTATCCAACTCTATCATCTGGCGTTGTATATTTTGATGCAGATTTTTGCATGGCATCTAAAATAGTCATGTTGTTAAACTCAGGAAAAGCTTGCCACAAGCAAGTTGTGAGCCCTGCTATGTTTGGCGTAGCAAAAGAAGTTCCGTTTCCAAATACTGGCTGCCCAGTGCTGGGGCTTGCAATTACAGCGGCTCTACCTACTGCTGCTACATTTGGTTTTATGCGGCCATTGCTACTTGGACCATGGCTACTAAATGTTGCAATCACGCCCATAGTATCCACTGCGCCTACCGTCATAACACTATCTGCATCCCCTGGGGTAACTATAAAATGCCATGCACCATTTCCATCATTACCTGCTGCAACTACAGGTAGCATTCCTTTTTTTGCTGCTATATCAGAAGCTATAGCAGCCATGGTAGTATTGCCATCCATATTGGCATAAGTATAATTTTGAGTAGCAAAATCAAATGTGGTATAACCCAAAGAAATCGTACATACATCTACACCAATACTATCTGCCCTTTCGTATCCAGCAGATAAATTATGTTCCTCTATTCTTGTTTCGCTTGCCACATCTTCAGTACGAAACAAACAAAAATTTGCCTTTGGTGCAGTACCTACAAATACGCCTGGCATATTTGCAGCAATAGTGCTAAGGCAATTCATGCCATGCGTATGATCTTCATCTACACTAGCATTGTTGGCTACAAAATCCCACACATTTATTATTTGATTGTTGTTGCGAATACTATCAAAAGTGGGAAGACTTAAATAATGAAAAAAACCAGCATCTAATACACTTATTTGCATCCCCTCTCCTCTAAAACCATGGTTGTGTAAAAATTCTCCTTGGTGTATGCGTACTTGCCCGTTTGATTTGCCGTAGTTAAATACATTTGCTGTAGTTTCTTCAATTAATGATGAAGTTGTATTATCGGTTGGTATGGGGGTATCTATTGGCGTATCTAAAATTTTATTTACAGGTTCGCCACCATTTACCCCACCAATGCGAGATGCCACAGCTACTGCACTTACCACAAAAGGAAAGTTATTTATTTTTACCAATGCAGCTGCATCTGTAGTTTGTATGGTTACTTGGTTTAACCATTTAGATGTATTTAAAATATTTACTACTCCTGCTAGTCTAACGCTATCAACATATCTTGGTGTAACAGGCAAATCCAAACTATCTATAGCGATATTATACCTAGCTCTACGTTGCAATGCCCTTGTGCCAAGATAGGCAGAAGGATTTGCTATAGAAAAAGGGTTTGTTCCTTTGTCTTTAAATTTGATGATGTAACGGGTTTGGGCTTGCGTATTTGAAAAGAAAAAAATGCTTAATAAAAGTAATGTATTTTTCATTTTGATGGTATTTAATAAATATTCAATGTTCAACAATCAATAATCAATATTCAAATTTTTTAATTCGAAAAGTATTCAATTATCAAACATTATTTTAAGCGCATTTTTATTTATGATGCAAAATTAAATTCAAATCTTATTTTTTGTTAGTTAATACTGTGTACAACAAAATTTTTTTAGTTATAAAAAGCGTTCAACTTATAAAATATATTTTGGTTACCAATGTAGAATAAACTTGCAACCTGAAAATTTGAACATTGATTATTGAACATTGATTATTGAGCATTTTTCTTAACTACAAGATTCTTTAATTAATTTACATTCAATTTTAAACTCTCCTAGATGTCGTTGGTACATCCACCACAATTAGTTCACCCTTCGATACCAAACAACGGCAAACACTACAATAATTGAACGACAGAAAACAGACTTCCCTTTCAACCCTTCAACCATTCAACAATTTTCAACAACCTTCAACTTTCAACCTTGAACCTTCAACTTTTTTAATACGCCCACTTCACCCAAGTAGCTCCCCAAGTAAATCCACCACCAAATGCTGCAAGAATAATATTGTCGCCTTTTTTTAATTTGCCTTCCCATTCCCATAAACAAAGCGGGATAGTGCCAGCAGTGGTGTTACCATACTTTTCAATATTTATCATCACTTTTTCTTTTGGTATGCCGGCTCTGTTTGCAGTAGCATCTATTATTCGCAAATTTGCTTGGTGAGGCACAAGCCATGCAATATCATCACCTGTTAAATTATTTCTTTCCATTAATTCATAACTCACATCTGCCATTCCTTTAACGGCAAATTTAAAAACAGATTGCCCTTCTTGATATATATAATGTTCTTTTGCTAAAACGGTTTCTACACTTGCAGGCTTTATAGAACCTCCTGCTTTCATATGTAAAAAGTTACGGCCACTACCATCACTTTTTAGAATACTATCTTTTATACCATTATCGTCATAGGAAGCTTCAAGCAAAACTGCCCCAGCACCATCACCAAAAATTACACAAGTTGCTCTATCTGTATAATCAACAATAGCACTCATTTTATCGGCGCCTACAATTATTACTTTTTTATATCTTCCACTTTCTATAAAAGCTGCACCAGTTGTCAATGCAAAAAGAAAGCCAGAACATGCTGCATTTACATCGAAACTTAAAACATCTTTAATTCCAACTTTATCACAAATAATATTTGCAGTAGCGGGAAAAGTCATGTCGGGCGTAACTGTTGCACATATCAAACAATCAATTTCATCTGGAGAAATGCCTTTTTTCTTCAATAAATCATTTACAGCACCTACCCCCAAATCACTGCTACCTAATCCTTCGCCTTTCAAAATTCTTCTTTCATCTATACCAGTTCGAGATTTTATCCACTCATCGTTGGTTTCTACCATGGTTTCCAATATCTTATTAGTTAATTTATACTCTGGTACATAGCCCCCTACACCTGTAATTGCTGCTGTAATTTTGTCCATTCTTTGGTTTATTTGTTAAATCTAATTGGGTTAATTTGCTGTAAATATAAATCAAATGAGTTGGATGTAGAATTTAGTGGTTATTAAAAGGAAAATATCGTATTTTCGCTTTTGACATTTTTAGACAATTTATGTATGCATACCTGAGAGGAAAATTTACGTATAAAAGTGCCGCACAGGTTTATGTGGATGTAAATGGAGTGGGATATGAAGTAAACGTTACACTTAATACCTACACTGCAATACAGGGTTTGGAAGAAGGCAAATTATTTACCTATCTTCAAGTAAAGGAAGATGCCCATATTTTATATGGTTTTTTTGATAAGGAAGAAAAGGATATGTTTGTGCTGTTGATTAGTGTTTCTGGTGTTGGTGCAGCTACTGCTCGTATGATGTTGTCTTCTTTGAGGCCAGATGAAGTAACCAACGCAATAGCAAACAATAATGTACGTTTAATAGAAAGTGTAAAGGGAATAGGCAAGAAAACAGCCGAACGTTTGGTGCTAGAGTTGAAAGATAAAGTGGGTACAAAATCGGATGCAGGCAGCCAATCGTGGGGGAAAGGTGTCTTTACTATGGAAAGAGATGCAGTAAATGCATTATTTGCACTTGGAATAGCACAAAAACAAGCCGAGCAATCGGTTAAAAAAATACTATCAACAGAACCAGACATTTCTACATTAGAAGAACTGATAAAAAAAGCCCTTAAAGCCATTTGAGACTAGATTTACGTTAACTTATTATCTTAATGCTGCTTCTCCGAAAAATTACTTTCATTTTGCTTGCTTGCTGTGCAGTGCCCGCTATATTGTCTATGACAACAGCTGAGTACAACCCAACAACAACATTTGATGCTACAAAAAATATTATAGACACACCACCGCCAGTTGTGCATTATCCTATTAATGATACAAGAGGCGATGCCTTATCTGCCAATAATAGAGGTACATTCTATTTAAACCCTACCAATATAAACGACTCTGTTGTTTACAATGCGAGTACTCGAACATATACAGTGTATGAGAAAGTAGGCAATAGATATTATCGTACGCCAACTACCTATTCGTTTGATGAATATTGGGCAATGCGAAATAAGCAGGCAGAAGTTGATTATTTTAAAAAACGTGCTAATACTACAAGTTTATTAAACAGAGGTAAATTATTAAAACCAAAATTATCGCTCTCCGATAATTTATTTAATAGATTGTTTGGGTCTGGTAAAATAGATATTACACCTCAAGGAAGTGTTGACGTTACTGTGGGTTACCAAGGCCAAAAAATTGATAACCCTACATTGCCAGAGCGTGCAAGAAAAAATGGTGGCTTAGATTTTAATTTGGCCGCACAATTAAATGTAAATGCAAGTATTGGCGATAAACTTAAATTTCCGATTAATTATAATACACTGGCCAATTTTAATTTAGACAATCAAATAAAGTTAGACTACACTGGCAAGGATGATGATATCATAAAAAGATTTGAAGCTGGTACAGTTAGTTTTGCATCTAAGGGAACATTAATACCAGGTGCGCAACAATTATTTGGATTGAAAACCCAATTTCAATTTGGCAAATTATTTATTACAAGTATTCTTGCCAATCAAAAATCTCAAAGGCAAAGTGTAAACTTACAAGGTGGTTCTGCAGCGCAAACTTTTGAAATAAAAGGCGATGAATACGAAGAAAACAGGCACTTTTTATTGGCACAATATTTTGTTGACAACTACAACAAATCTATGAAAAATGCGCCAGCCATTACAACACCTGTTCAAATTTTGAAATTGCAAGTATGGGTTACCAATAGAAATGGTGTAACTACCGAAACGAGAGATGTAGTGGGTTTGATGGACCTGGCAGAAAAAAATCCGTTTCGCCAACCGCCTATTATTATTCCTACAAGCACTTTACCTATCCCAACAAATAATACCAATGATTTATTAAAAAATATAAGAAACTTACCCGATGCTCGTAACCCTGCATCTATTTATGACAAATTAACAAATATACTTTTTCTTAGCCCTGTACAAGATTTTGAAAAAACATTTGCCAGAAAATTAGATGCGAGTTCATATACTTTTAACCCACAACTTGGTACACTTTCACTCAGTTCACCATTGCAAACAGATGAAGTATTGGGTGTGGCATATCAATATTCTTACAACGGAAAAATTTATCAAGTAGGTGAGTTTTCTGAAGATGTACCACCAGATAGTAGTACTGCTACGCAAAAAGTTTTATTCTTAAAATTATTAAAGGCAACATCGCAGCGTGTGAATTTACCTCTCTGGAAATTGATGATGAAGAATGTATATTCTGTTGGATATGGTTCTTTAACCAGAGAAGATTTTAAGTTGGATGTATTGTACGAACAACCTGGGCTTGGCGCAAAACGTTATGTGCCTTTTGGAAATAAAAATCAAGGAACGCCAATAATTTCTTTAATAAATTTAGATAGATTAAATAGCCAAAATGATCCGCAGCCAGATGGTGTGTTTGATTATATAGATAGTTTTACTGTAATCTCGCAATATAGCAGGGTTATATTTCCTGTGCTCGAACCTTTTGGTAGAGACCTTGCTCCACAATTGTATATTGGTACTCCTCCAGCTACCATTGGCGATACATTGTTTTATGCATTGTACGATTCTATTAAAGCAGTAGCACAGCAATATCCTAATCAAAATAGATTTGTACTAAAGGGCTCAGCAAAAACATCGGGCTCTGGCGACATTAGTATTGGATACAATATACCAAAAGGCTCTGTGTCTGTAACTGCGGGTGGGCGTGCTTTACAAGAAGGATTAGATTATGATATTAATTACGATTTGGGTACCATTAAAGTAATAAACCCTGCCATTTTAAATGCAGGATTGCCAGTGCAAGTAAATTTTGAAAACAACGCTTCATTTGGTTTGCAGCAACGATCTTTTATGGGTTTGCGTTTAGATTATTTACTAAAAAATACTGCCAAAACACAAATTGCGCTTGGCGCCACGGCAGTAAGATTGAGTGAAAGACCTTTCTTTACAAAAGTAAATCTTGGAGATGACCCAATAAAAAATTCAATGTATGGTATAGATGTAAATTTGAAAAAAGATTTGCCACGCCTATCTAAGTGGTTAGACAAATTACCATTTTATTCTACTACTGCACCATCATCAATAAATGCATACGTAGAGGCTGCTATGTTAAAACCTGGGCATGCGTCGCAAATTGGAAAGGGAGCAGATGGAGCAATTTATATTGATGATTTTGAAGGAAGCAAATCGGGTATTGATTTGCGTTTCCCTTCTACTGCTTGGGGATTATCTTCCACGCCTGAGGGAGCAGTGGATATTCATTCTACAACTCCAAACCTACTTTTGTTTCCAGAAGCAAGTGGACCAGGTTCTAGTAACAATTTAAACTATGGGAAAAATCGTGCTAAAATAGCATGGTATCAAGTAGAACAAGTATTGCAACAATATAGGGCAAATACAAATCCTATTACAGATCCAAATTTATTGAGCGATCCAAGAGTAAGACCTGTATATCAAAAAGAAATTTTTCCACAAAGAACAACCGGTTTTGGCGAAAGCCAATTGCAAACATTTGATCTTGCTTATTATCCAAAAGAAAGAGGCCCATATAATTTTGATGATGCAGTTGGAAGTGTAGATCCTCAGGGTAATTTACTAAACCCTGAAAAAAGATTTGGAGGTATACAAAGAAATATAGACCAAACAGATTTTGAAACTGCCAATATAGAATTTATAGAAACATGGATACAAGATCCTTTTATAAATAATCCTTCATCTATTGGTGGAAAATTATATTTTAACCTTGGCAATATATCAGAAGATGTTTTAAAAGATGGGCAACGTTTTTATGAAAATGGATTGCCAACACCAAATGCTCCTGCTCCTGTAAACAATAGCGTGTGGGGGCGTGTACCAACAAATTCTATACAAGTAACCAATGCATTTACCAATAATCCCGACGATAGAAAATACCAAGATGTGGGATTTGATGGATTGAGCGATACTGCCGAAGTAAGGGTAAGGCAAACATATCTAAATAATTTGCGTACAAATTTTGGTCCTAGTTCTGCCATTTATCAAAAAGCTTTGCAAGATCCTTCAAGCGATGATTATAAAAATTACAGAAATGATAATTTTGGACCAACAGATGGCATTCTTGCCAGATACAAAAATTTTAATAATACCGAAGGTAATTCGCCAATAGACAATGGGGGGCAGTTTACATCTGCAGCTACATTGTACCCCGATGTAGAGGATTTTAACCGTGATAATAGTATGAACCCAGTAGAAGAGTATTATCAATATTCGGTACAGCTTTTGCCAAAGAATGATATAAGAATGGCAGTTGGGCAAAACTATATTGTAGATAAAAAAGTAGTTTCTGTAGCCTTGCCAAATGGTACTACAAGAAATGAAACTTGGTATCAACTTCGTATTCCAATAAGTGTTTATGATAAAAAAATTGGTAACATTCCAGATTTTAAATCTATCAGATTTATAAGAATGTTTATGACTGGTTTTGAAGACACAACTGTTGTTCGTTTTGGTACATTGCAGCTTACTAGAAATATTTGGAGAAAGTATAAATATAAAATAGATGGTACTGGTATTTCTAGCCCAGCAACAACATCCGATTTTAACATAGCGGCTGTAAATATAGAAGAAAATGACACTAGGGTTCCATTGCCTTATCGTACACCAAAAGATATTCAAAGGCAACAAACATTAAGCAACAATGGTGTAAACCTTTTGCAGAATGAACAAGCTATGTCTTTGCAATTTTGTAATTTAAGAACTGGAGATGCTAAAGGTGTTTTTCAAACATTTGGCAACAAAGATTTAAGGCAGTTTAAAAAACTGAGAATGTATGTACACTCCGAAAATTCTGTAAAGGTAGGTGCAAGATTAAAAGATAAAGATTTGACAGCTGTAATACGCATGGGTACCGATTTTACAAATAATTATTATGAAGTTAGGATACCATTGTATAATACAAAACTTGATGCTGCTACTACAAAAAATCCTGATACAGATGAATACAATGATAGTTTGTGGAATCCTTTAAACTCTATGGATTTAGATTTAACAGCACTAACTACTATTAAACAAGATAGAAATTTATCGCCAAATGGTATTGGTCAATTGTACAGTGTTGTTCAACCCAATGGGCAAATATACTCAGTAATGGGTAACCCTAACCTTGGAGAAGTAAAAGGAATGTTGCTTGGTGTAGAAAATACAAATGCTCCTGTAGCAGCATGCGGCGAAATATGGGTGAATGAATTGCGCCTTTCGCAAATTGATGAAAAGGGTGGTTATGCAGCATTGGTAAGAGCAGATATAGCTTTAGCAGATTTGGGTACATTATCTATTTCGGGCAATATGCATACAAAAGGTTTTGGAACATTGGAGCAAAGAGTAAACGAAAGAGCAAGAGAAGATTTTTATCAGTTTGACGTTTCTACAAATTTGGAGCTTGGTAAGTTGCTGCCCAAAAAATCTGGTATGTCTATTCCAGTATTTGCAAGTTACTCGCAACAAGTAAGTACGCCCGAGTACGACCCTTACGATTTAGATATAAAATTAAAAGAAAAATTAAAAGTTGTACCAGCCAATCAGAGAGATTCTATTCGTAAAACGGCAGTAGATTTTACATCTATAAAAACATTAAATTTTACCAACGTAAGAAAAAATAGAACTGGAACTAAAAAACCAAAAATATACGATATCTCTAATGTTGATGTAAGTTATTCTTACTTAAAAACAAGTAAATACAACCCACTAATAGAGTACAACGATGTTACAAGACATAGAGGCGTGCTAGGTTACAACTATAGCCCACAACCAAAATATATAACACCATTTAAATCTTTATTTAAAAAAACTAAAACAAAATGGTTTGATTTGGTAAAAGATTTTAACTTTAATCTCTTACCTTCTCAGCTAAGTTTTAGAGCAGATATACAAAGACAGTTTGGTGTAATAAAACCAAGAAGCCTGGGCGGAGATAAATATCAAACGCCAGAAACGTATGACAAGTATTTAATTTTTCAGAGAGATTATATTTTGCGTTGGAACTTTACTCGCTCTTTATTATTAGATTTTACAGCTACAAATAACTCTAGGGTAGATGAGCCAGCAGGAAGATTGGATAGCAAAGAGAAAAAAGATTCTTTATGGAAAAATTTATTGAGTGGCGGAAGAAATACTTTGTATAACCAAACAGCATCTTTCTCATACACATTGCCAACCAATAAAATACCATTATTAGATTTTGTAACAGCTAATGTAAAATACCAAGCCACATATAGGTGGATAGGTGCAAGCAGACTTGCGGTAAACTTAGGAAACTTCCTAGAAAATGGCCAGCAGAAAGAAGCAACTGCGCAAATGGATTTTAATAGATTGTATATAAAATCTAAATTCCTTCGTCAGTTAGATGCGCCAAGTAATATTGCAGATAAAGAAAGATGGAAAAACAGATGGACAAAAATTAAGGATAGTGTGACCACAAAATCGGGCAAGCGTGTATTGCGTACCAGAAAAATTTTGGATAAATCTGCTATGCCTTATGTTAATACACCATTTAAAATTTTAGGTAAATTACTAACGAGTTTAAAACAAGTAAATGTTACGGTATCTGAAAATGGAAATACAAGATTACCTGGTTATACAGATAGTACGCAAGCACTCGGGCAAAATTTTAAAAGTATGGCGCCAGGTTTAGATTTTGTATTTGGCAGGCAAGTAGATAGCAATTGGCTAAATACAAAAGCTACACAAGGTCTTATAACAAAAGATGCTGATTTTAATTATTTGTTCAGACAAAATTTTGATCAATCAATAACCGCTACTGCTACATTGGAGCCAATTAGAGATTTAACGATTACCGTAGATTTGAAAAAAACATTTAGTAAAGATTATTCTGAAACATTTAGATATGTTGATACAAGTGGTGGTAGTAATTTGAAATTTCAACATCTTACGCCATACTCTTCAGGCGGTTTTGATGTAAGTTATATTGCATTCAAAACATTGTTTGGATCATTTGATCCCAATAGAGTATCAGAAACATTTAAAACTTTTCAAAACAATAGAATTATTCTTTCTAGAAGATTGGGTGCAGAAAACCCATATAGCATTGCCAATGGCGGGCCACAAGCAGATGGCTATTATTATGGTTATGGAAAATATGCTGTAGATGTTTTGATACCATCTTTTATAGCTGCATATACTGGCGAGAGTGCAGATAAAGTTGGTTTAATTAAACAATCTGATGGACGTACAAGATCAAATCCTTTTAGATCTATTTTGCCAAAACCAAATTGGAATTTAAATTATAATGGTTTATCAAAAGTAAAAGGGCTGGATAAAATATTTACAAGCTTTAGTGTATCTCATGGTTATAATGGAAGCCTTAGTATGAATGGTTTTACATCCGCATTGTTGTACCAAGATGTATCAAAATTTGGTTATCCATCTTTTTATGATACTGTTTCCAAAGCATTTATTCCTTTCTTCTTAGTTCCAAATGTAAGCATACAGGAACAGTTTTCTCCACTCATTGGATTTGATATGGCTTTCACCAATCAATTTCAAGCAAAGTTTGAGTATGCAAAATCTCGTACGCTTAGTTTGAGTTTATATGACTATCAGTTAAGTGAGCAAAGAAGTACAGAGTTTTCTATTGGTATGGGTTATAGAAAAAAGAATATGCCAATTCTAAGAAATTTAAGACTCCCCAAATTTTTAGGTGGCGAAAAAATGACTAATGAAATTGCTTTTAGATTAGATTATAGAGTGAGAGATAATGTAACAGCCAATAGTAAATTAGATAACGATAATAATTTTGCAACTGGTGGTAGTAGAGAAGTTACTATAAGGCCAACGATAGATTATTATTTAAACAACAGAATTGGACTTAAGTTTTATTTTGACCAAACAAAAATAAAACCATACATATCATCTAGCGCACCCACTACCAATACAAGAGCGGGTTTGCAAGTGCATATTTCATTATCGCAATAATAATTGAACATTTATTCTCATAAAAATGATGATGCCCGCTGAAAATGCGGGCATTGTTGTAGGAATTCGCCAGTGGCGAATGCTGTTTTGAACATGCCATAGGCTTGTTCACACAAAAACAATTTATCAATAAAACAATGCAACAATTCATCATTCATTATCCCATCTTCTTTACATCTCTCGTACCCGCATACAGCTCATACTCCAACAATCTGCAATCTATCTTACTTGTAAAAAATTCTATTCTGCGTTTTGGTTTAAGACCAATTTTTTTTGCCAATTCTAAATTGCCAGTAAAAATATAACCAGTAAAACCTTTGCATTTTTTCTTCATGTAATCGCCCATGAGTGCATAGGTTTCTTCGAGTTCAATTTCTTCTCCAAGTCTATCGCCATACTCGGGGTTAAAAATAATAATGCTGCCATTTTCTTCTGGTAATGTTGTTTGTTGAAAATCGCACACTTCGTAAGTAAGCATATCTTCTACGCCCGCCATGCCTGCATTTATTTTAGAAACATTTATGGCATCTTCGCTAATATCTGATACTATTATTTTTAAAGATGGGTTTTCTTCTACTTGTGCTTGTATGGCATCAAATTCTTTTTGGTACATGGCTTTATCATAACCTTGTAAATGCATAAAAGAATAATTGCTGCGGTATAAACCTGGTACTCTGTTAGTAGCCATCAGTGCAGCTTCAATGGCAATTGTACCCGAGCCACACATTGGATTTACAAATGGCGTTTCTCTGTTCCAATTGGTAGCATAAATTACACCAGCTGCCAACGATTCTAACATGGGCGCTTTGCCTGGTATTTTTCTATACCCATGTTTAGATAATGTTTCGCCAGAGGTATCAATAAAGATTTCTGCAGATTCTTCTTTCCAATATAAATGTATTACTACACCATTTAAAGTAGAGCCAGAGTCGGGCCTTGCGCCAGTTTTTTCTCTAAACCTATCTGCTATAGCATCTTTCAATTTTACATTGGCAAATAAATTATTGGTAATGGTTTCGTTACTTACATTGCTGCTTATAGAAAAATATCCTTCGGCAGGAATAATATTTTCCCAAACTACATCTAAAGCAATTTTATACACATCATCAGCATTTACTGCCCTAAATTCTTTTAAAGAAAAAAGCACTTGACTTGCACAGCGAAGATTTAGATTGAGTTTTATACAATCTTGCATGGTTCCCATGAGTTCTACACCTGTTTTAAAAATTCGTACGGGTGTATAACCAAGCTTTTTTATTTCTTGCTCCAAGTAAATGGACAAACGATTACTGCATGTAACAATAATGCGACTTTCGGTATTAAATATTTGCACAGCGCAAAAATACCAAACTTAATGAGAGTAAATTCTTTCCTTTCAAATAATAAGTAGTGTATTTACATATATTTCGGTTGTATCTTTATCAAACGTCGAAAAATTGACCAAATGAAAACATTTATACTAACTTTATTTTTATCCAGTACAATAATTTTTTCTACTGCACAAGAATCAAAATTGTACAACCCAATGGCTAATGCCGAAACGGATATTGCTACTGCTATTGTAAAAGCAAAAAAAGAAAACAAATTTGTGCTCATACAAGCTGGAGGAAACTGGTGTAGCTGGTGCATAGAGTTTGCACGCTTTGCAAAAGCAGATGCTAAAATAGATTCGGTAATAAAGGCATCGTTTGTATGGTATCATTTAAACAACAGCAAAGAAAACGAAAACAAAAAAATGTTTTCGAAATTGGGTTACCCACAGCGTTTTGGTTTCCCAGTATTTATTATTTTAAATGGAAAAGGAGAAAGAGTGCATACACAAAACAGCGAGTACTTAGAAGATGGAAAGAGAAGTTATGATCAACAGAAAGTGCAAAGTTTTTTAGAAATGTGGAGCCCAAGGGTATTAAAACCTGCTATGTGGGGCGATAAATAATTTTTTTAATACTAAATATCGAAAGTGTTATTGCATTATAGTCAACAGATTAGTATGTAGTTAATTTTCTGAATAGGCAAGAGAGATAATAATAGAGCTTTTATTTCGTTTTAATTACAACTAAAAATAATACAATGGGGAGAGATCTTCGCATGTTTGATAAGTTTACCAATAAAGTGCAAAACCCCTTTTATATGTGGCTTTTTTTATTAATAAAATTGCCAAGCGCTTTTTTTAGCGGTGTAAGATTAAAACATATAGATGAGAATAAATGTTTGGTAACTGTGCCTTACAAATGGTTTTCTAAAAATCCATTTCGGAGTACTTATTTTGCCTGCCTTGCTATGGCTGCAGAAATGAGCACTGGCGTGTTGGCTATGGGGCATTGCTATAAAAAAAATCCACAAGTAAGTATGCTTGTACGCAGAATAGAAGCCAATTTTACCAAAAAAGCAACTGGCAAAGTAACATTTACATGTGATGATGGAACACGAATAGAAAAAGCTATAAACGATGCTATTTTATCGGGAAAAGGCACTACAGTAAATGCCTACACATACGGCAAAGACAAAAATGGAGAAGCCGTAGCAGATTTCATTGTCACTTGGTCTTTTAAATCTAAAACTACCTAGTTTTTTGTTTACATAACCCCGCTTATTTTTTATTCTGTAAATTGCGTTTCAATAAATTAAACGGCTCGTAACTTATCATTAAATTGCCTTTCTATAATTTCAAAAAATCTTTGAGATTTATGAGCGCAAAAAGATAAGATGATTCACGATTAGATTTGAATAAAAAATTTATGGCAAAAGAACTTCGTAAACAATTAGCATTAGAATATCATGCTAAAGGCAGACCTGGCAAAATAGAAGTTGTGCCTACCAAGGAAGCAAAAACACAGCGAGACTTATCGCTTGCATACTCGCCTGGCGTTGCAGAACCTTGCAAAGAAATTGCAGAAAATCCTGAAGATGTTTTTAAATATACTGCTAAAGGAAATTTAGTAGGTGTAATTACAAATGGTACAGCTGTGCTTGGCTTAGGCAATATTGGTCCCGAGGCCAGTAAACCAGTAATGGAAGGCAAGGCTGTATTGTTTAAAATCTTTGCCGATATAGATGTATTTGATATTGAGATAAACGAAACAGATCCTGTAAAATTTGTAGAAATTGTAAAAGCACTTGAGCCAACATTTGGTGGAATAAATTTAGAAGACATAAAAGCACCTGAATGTTTTTATATAGAACAAGAATTGAAGAAGCATTGCAAAATTCCGGTAATGCACGACGATCAACATGGTACAGCTATCATATCTTCTGCAGCATTAATAAATGCTTTGGAATTACAAAAGAAAAAAATAGAAAAAGTAAGGTTTGTGGTAAATGGTGCTGGTGCCGCAGCTACGGCTTGTATGCGTTTGTATATTTCCCTTGGCGCAAAGCCCGAAAATTTTATTGTGTTTGATATAGAAGGAATATTGCACAATGGCAGAACAGATATTCCAGAACTTCAACAACCATTTACCAGAGATAAAAAATATAGCACTTGGGATTTAGCAAAAGCTATGAAAGATGCTGATGTGTTTTTGGGATTGAGTGTGGGCGATGTGGTAACAACGGATATGGTAAAATCGATGGCAAAAAATCCGATTGTATTTGCTATGGCTAACCCTGTACCAGAGATAATGTACGACCTTGCAAAAAGCTGTAGGAAAGATTTGATAATGGCAACTGGAAGAAGTGATACACCAAACATGGTGAACAATGTTTTGGGGTTTCCTTATATTTTTAGAGGAGCGCTAGATGTAAGGGCAACTACAATTAATGAAGCCATGAAACTTGCAGCAGTAAAGGCTTTGGCAGAGTTAGCAAAAACACCAGTGCCAGATATTGTAAACCTTGCTTACAATGAAAAAGCTCTTTCTTTTGGCGAAGATTATATTATTCCTAAACCATTAGATCCTCGCTTGCTTGCAGCAGTAGCACCTGCAGTTGCAAAGGCTGCTATAGATAGCGGTGTTGCAAAAAAAATAATTACTGATTGGGATGCATATGAAATAGAGATGAACAGCAGACTTGGTTTGGATAATCAATTGAGCCGTGCTATTGGAAATAAAGCCAGACAAAACCCCAAACGAGTTGTATTTGCAGATGCAGAAAATTCTAAAGTTTTAAAGGCAGCGCAATTGGTGTTGGAAGAAAAAATTGGTTTCCCAATATTACTTGGCAATGAAAAAAGAATTAGACAAATAGCCGAAGATAATGCTGTGGATTTAGAAGGAATGCCCATCATAAATCCGCAAGATGATGATACAGATGAAATGCGTAAATCTTTTGGCACAATATTTTTTGAAAAAAGGCAACGCAAAGGTGTAAACCATTACGAAGCATACAAAGCCATGAAAGATAGAAACCACTTTGGTTGTATGATGGTAGAGACTGGTGTGGCAGACTGTATGATTAGTGGACTAAGTAGAAATTATCCAGACACGATTCGCCCTGCATTGCAAATAATAGGCACAGACCCAAGTGTGAAAAAAATTGCGGGCATGTATTTGTTGTTTACAAAACGTGGCCCTTTATTTTTAGCAGATACTACTGTAAATTTTAATCCTACTGCAGAAGAGCTAGCAGAAATAACTTTGATGGTGGCAAAAGAAGTAAGGCAATTTAATCTTGTACCAAAAATTGCTATGCTATCTTATTCTAATTTTGGAAGCAGCGATTCGCCAGAAGCAAGGCTTGTACAAAAAGCCCACGATATTGTAAAAGCTTCAGAACCCAATTTAATTTGCGATGGAGAAATGCAAGGTATTTTGGCTTTTAATAAAGATATTATGAAAGAGAATTATCCTTTTTCGGAGTTAGTAAAAGGAGAAGTAAATACCTTAATTTTTCCAAACCTTGCTGCTGGTAATATTGCGTATAATTTATTGCAAGAAGTAGGTGGTGCAGATAGTATTGGTCCAATTTTATTAGGCTTAAATAAACCAGTGCATGTGTTGCAATTGGGCAGTAGTATAAGAAGTATTTTTAACATGGTGGTAATAGCAGTTGTAGATGCGCAAGCAAAAAGTAAAAATAAAGAAGCTACCCTACCAGCTACACAAGATGAAATAAAACGTACAAAGTGGTGGAAGAGTAAGGCAAAAGCAGTTGGCAAGTAGCAGGAGGCAGTTGGCAATTTGCAGTTTGCAAATAACAGTAATAAGTATGCAATATCCAGTGCATCGTTGTCCGTTGTCCGTTGACTGTTGTCTTTTTAAAAGTACGCATAAATAAAAAATTTAAATATTAATGAATTTTATTACGCACTTTGGTAAATATGTACTCATGTTAAAAGGCATGATTGCAAAACCTGAAAACGCCAAAGTTTATTGGAAAGAATTTATGCTGCAATGCAGTGATATTGGCATTGGTTCTTTTGGTATTGTATCTATTGTTTCTGTTTTTATGGGGGCAGTAAGTGCGGTGCAAACTGCGTATCAATTGGTGAGCCCTTTAATTCCAAAATCTACCATTGCACAAATTGTAAGAGATACGGTTATCTTAGAATTTTCGCCAACGCTTGTATGTATAGTGCTTGCGGGCGTAGTGGGTAGTAAGATTGCAAGCGAGCTTGGCAACATGCGTGTGAGTGAGCAAATTGATGCTCTTGAAATAATGGGCATTAATACAAAAACATTTTTGGTAATGCCTAAAATTGCTGCAGCATTATTAATGATTCCTTTATTAGTTGTAATATCGATGGCACTTGGTATTTGGGGTGGAAGGTTTGCTGGCAATGCATCTGGCATTTTATCGTACGATACTTTCGATAGAGGATTGTTGCAAGAGTTTAAAACTTTTAATGTTTGGTTTGCATTAATAAAGGGATATACTTTTGCATTTATCATCAGTTCTATTCCCGCATATTATGGCTACCATGTACAAGGAGGCGCTTTAGAAATTGGCAGATCGAGCACAAAAGCTGTAGTAGTAAGTTGTATTATGATTTTATTGTCTGATTACATGTTGGCAGCATTGCTACTTTAAAATTTATTTATTTTTTCATGATAGAATTTATTAACATAAAAAAAAGTTTTGGAGATAAAGTGGTGCTAGATGGTGTGAGCCATGTAATGGAAACTGGCAAAACAAATCTTATTATTGGCACAAGTGGAAGTGGTAAAACAGTTTTGCAAAAATGCTTGGTTGGTTTATTTGAGCCAGATGAAGGAGAAATTATTTACGATGGCAAAAATTTTACCGATATGACACAAGACGACCGTATGTTACTTCGCCAACAAATTGGCATGTTGTTTCAAGGGTCGGCATTGTTTGATAGTATGACCGTAGAAGAAAATGTTATGTTTCCGCTAAACATGTTTACACATGATAACCATTCAAAAAAATTGCAAAGAGTAAATGAAGTATTGGAGAGAGTAAATTTAATTGGAGCCAATAAAAAATTTCCTTCTGAAATAAGTGGCGGTATGAAAAAAAGAGTAGGTATTGCAAGGGCAGTGGTGCTTAATCCTAAATATCTTTTTTGCGATGAACCCAACTCGGGCTTAGATCCTGTAACATCGATGGTGATAGATAAATTGATAAGAGAACTTACCATAGAATATAATATTACAACCATTGTGAACACACACGATATGAATAGTGTGATGGAAATAGGCGACAATATTTTGTATATGGTGCAAGGCAAGAAAGAATGGACGGGCAATAGTAAAGACATTATTTTTTCTGATAACAAACAACTAAACGAATTTATTTTTGCATCGGAGTTTTTGCAAGATGCCAAAAGTATGAGGATGATGGAGCACAATGGAAAAGTAGATGTTGATAAAATGATTGGCGGAAAGTAATTTCTATTTATAATTAATTTAGCAGATTTTTACAATTATAAATGATATTATTTCTTAGGTTCTTTTACAAATTTCTTTATCAAAGAAATTTGACCCAGGTGATAATGTGTGTGTTCAATAATGCCGTGTAGGTTTCTGTAATAGTTGCCATATTTTTGAGCCGTAAAATTTTCAAATAGTTTTGAGTCATCCAATTTTTCTATTTGTACTGCAAATAGCTCTGCTTCTAAAAAAACTTTTGTTAGTAATTTTCGCCAATCTTCATCTGAGGTTATTGGTGTAATATCAAAACTAAATTTATCGCTAGCAATTAACGCTTCACCCTGCAATACTTTTAAAACAGGGTTCACATAATAATTAATATGAAAAACTAAACTGGCAATGGTATTTAAACTATGCAGCTTTGTTGTAGCATCTTCCCAGCTTACATCTGCTAGTGTGTCTTTAAGATTAACAGATGTCCAATTACCTCCAAAATAAACATCTCTAAAATGTTTTGCTATTTGGTTATTTAAAGTCATGCATTTTATTTTTATAGTATCACATTAGGTTTCAAATTTACCATTGTGGGTGTTTCAAATTTACTAAAATCATTTGAACTATTTGTACAAAAAAAGCCCTGCAGCAAAGGCTACGGGGCTTTACAGATGTAAAAAATGTTGTATTAATTTAATTTTACCAACTTCACAATTTGTCTATTACTTCCTTGTTTAATTTCAGCAAAATAAGTTCCAGCAATGAGTGCAGCACCTATTTGTAAAACGCTCGATTTTGTTTTAGAACTTTGAATTACATTTATTTCTTTTCCTACCATATCTAATATTCTAATAGTTACAGGTTCATTGCTTTTACTATCAATATTCAATTTGAAATTGGTGGATGAAGGATTTGGAAATATATTTACTTTAAATTCATTGAATGTTTCAGCGATAGCAAAATTTGTTTTTGAAAAAGCATCATCGTTTTGAACAAAAGAAGAAATTGGAGCACCTCGTAACGATTGTATTCCACCACATGCATATTTATTCCATCGTACATTCTTTCCTGTGCTTTCCAATTTTTCTATTATATACCAGCCCGTCATTATACAACCTTCGTCAGATCCTTCTACTCTCAATTTACCTTTTGGAATAATAATATTTGCCGTAACGTTTGTATTTTTTCCTTTTACAATAAACTTTTCTGCATCATCATCATTATCGCCCAAGTAAAAAGTAATTTTTGGTCCGCCCTCATTTACCCTTACATTTTCTTCTACGGTTACTTTATTTTTTACACTAATCGCAGTTGGGTTAGCAAATTTTATCGTTGTTAATTTTGTTGGCGTACCTTTTTTAACTTGCAATTCTACCATATTAATAGTACTACTAGTAAATGTTACATTAGCACCTTCTTTAATTTCTATTTTGCCATAATTATTACCAGATACAGTAACTGTAAGCCCAGCATTAATTGTAAGGTCTTTATAATTTCCGGTTAATGTAGTGTTAGTTGTTACAGTATAGTTGCTCAACCCTGTTGTATTAGCACTATAGGCAAAGAAAGTAGGCGTAGGTCCTCCGGTTGCTTGAACATAAAATTTGTTACTAACCAATGCTGGTGAGTGAACATTTATTGATTTTGCTTTTACAAAATTAGGATTGAGTACATCATTTTTTTCAAACTCTGCTTTACCATCTGCTGCTGTAACACCTACATCGCCATTAATGATATTGCTTTCTCCAAATTTTGCTTCTTTGGTTGCATAAATAATATAGTTGGTAGGGTTTTGAACATCATTTACCGTAACTGTAAAACTACAAGTACCAATATTACCCGAATTGTCAGTAGCTGAAAAAGTATTGGTAGTTACACCTTCAGGAAAAAGAGAACCTGATGCAAGCCCCGCAGTTTGTATAATTGCAATAGAATCTGTACGAGAAAGCGCATTAATATATAAATGCTGTATGTTAATATCTGAATAAATATCTGTGCCAGAAAAATCTGCAAGATGGTTAAAACAAAAAGCCCTGCCACCATTTTGAAACTCCCTTACAGCTAATACACAGCTACTATTTGGACTAGGTATAGACGGAAATTCTGTTGTTATTAAACTTATTGCAGGATTGGAAGAATAATTTTTAAGTGTAGTAAATAATTGTACCGCTGTAGGGCCAGTAAATGCGGCTGGTATTCCAGCTAAATATGAGGTTGAAATTTGACTAGGGTTTAGAATATAATTTGTACCAAAATATTCTGAATTGAATGAAGTAATTTCTAACGGCACAATATCACTCATCATTTGATAGGATTGATTTGAATAATCATCATAAGGATGATATCCGTTTGAAACATATATTTTTCCATTGTTGGTTACAAAATCAACTAAAGCAGATTGTCCTGCAGCTGGCATAACACCAACTGTACCTGTAATATCAATAGCAGCATCAAAATTATTGAGCGATGGATTTGTACCATCGTATAAACTATTTGGCACATCACTAAGTGTAACTGTAAAACCAGCAGACTCTAAAGCAGCTTTTAAAATATCATTATCTGGAGATTGATATGCCCAAAACATCAATATTTTTTTATTTGTGCTCGAATTGACACAATTATCAATAACTGAAGGCAAAGTATACTCAACGTTGGCACCACATTTACCAGCATCACTATTTACTATTTTACTTGCAGGGCAATTAAAAACTGGAGCTAGTGTGTCTTTTACAATAATGGTAGAGGCGCAAGTCATTACATTATTGCCAGGTAATGTAGCAGTAAAAAAAACATTGGTTGTGCCAATATTAAATACACTACCAGTTCCTGTACCATTGCCCGAACCAGTTGTAGCCCCTGAAAAACTATAGGTAAGAGATGCAACTTGAGGTTCATAAAAATTAACATTGTAACGTACTACCTTATTACATGTATTTGCATCGGTAAAAACAGTAAGCGGTTGGTTACATGCTAAAGATATTGTTTGTGAATTGACTTTGCCAATAAAAAGGAATAAAAATAGAATAGGTGTAAAAAACTTTAAACGAATGTTGGGGTAATCATGCATATGCTGAAGTTTAGTTTTGGTGGTTTAAAAAATATAAAATACAAATAAGCTTATTCTGTTGTACATAATATGCTATAGAAAAATAGCTAAGCAGTAATCTTAAATAGAAAATTGAAATTCTAGCACTTCGAAAGGATAGTTAGATTTATGTGTAAGTACACACATAATAATCAAATATAATGGAGTTTTGTTTGATTAAAAAAAGATTTTTTATTAATAATATTTCTCGTAGTTGAAATACTACAAGTAGAATTTTATTTTTTATTGTCTTTTCATATAACTAGAGAACTAAAAAAAGTTTGTAGTACTTTAAATTTAATAGAATTGATTTAGGAATTTTTTCATATCATGTAAACATTAGTAGAAACCAATACTAAAAATTAAAAACCTTATTGCCTTATTTTTTTAATACGCAAATAAGGTTACGCTCGTATGCTTGAAAATTTTTACTAAGGTTTTGGGAATGAAAATTTGGTATATAATTTTTATACAACGCCACAATTTGTTCCGCCGAATGCGGTAGAAAGCCAACATACATTTGCCTAAGCCTAGTTTCTGCGGTAGTGGTGGGCCATAAGCATCAATTTTATTTTATAATTTTTCTATTTAAAAGATCGTATTTTTCTCCCTTACTAAGAAAGTAAAAGAGGTTTGATTTATCTGGCAAGTTTTTTAAAACTATTCCTTCGTTAGACCAAAATGTTCCATCATACACAAGCACATAACTTTCGCCTACTACTTCAAATTGATTGCCTCGCACAATGATAGCTGTATTTTCGTCAATGCCAATTCCTAACAATTCAGGGTGACTTTTCAAGATTTCAAACATGTCAAATTGTCGATTGCGAGCAAGCACATGTTGATCTATAGCTACATTTTTCATAAATCCAAATCCTACCTGATGGTCACCCATCATTATTTGATTGTCTTTTGTATCGCCACGCACCAAATAGCTTCCTTGTATAGTTGCCCCAGCTGATGAACCACCAATAACACCATTTCGCTCTAAAATATTCCATAACATTTTTTCGGTTTTGGTATTTGCATATGCATCTACAAGCCGCCATTGCCGGCCACCTCCAAACCATACTGCATTAGCATGCACCAACGGTTTTACAAAAGAATCTGTGTTGGCTATATCTCTGTTAGTTGTATGAAGAATGCTTACATTGGTTGCGCCTAATTTTCTCATCCGACCAGCAGCACCTACATTATTGTCATATTTATCGCCTCCATCTGCGGTGGGAATAACCACAATGGCAGCATCATTTCCACCCGCTAGTTTAATAAAAGTTTTAATAAGCGAATCGCTGCTGATACTACCCCTTCCAATAAATAATGTTCCAGTTTTAGGGCTTATATTATCATCGCTGGTACGCTGCCCATAAAGGCTATTTAAGCATAAAAATAAAAACAAAGAATAATAAATTTTCTTTTTCATGTGTAATAATTGAAAGCTTTTAGGGTAGGTTTATTAGCGATAAGATATTACTGATGCTGTTGAATTTTAAATTTGCCCGCTCATAATTTTGCTTTTTGGGGACTTTAAATATACTTAAATTCTTTGAAGTAATTGTTTGCTCTATTAAGTATTACAATTTTTATTTCTCTCTTATAACTTGCCCCATAGAATTCCAACACACATTTGCCTACGCCTCATTTCTGCCAGACGAAGAGGCTTTACTTTTTTTATTCCTCTCTTATAACTTGCCCCACAGAAAGCCCTCGCACAAAGCCCTCGCCTCATTTCTGCGGTAGTTTTAATCTGCGCCATTAGGTGGTAGTTTTAATCTGCGCCATTAGGGGATGGTAGTTTGCTATGTAAATGTTTTATGCAAGGGAAAAGAAAGGCTACATGCATTTAGCTGCTCATCATTTCTGCGCCAGATGGAGTTACTATTTAAGTGAGCTTTCAATACACCTGTCAATATATTCGCTAAATGAATTAATAGCTTTTTTATAGGAAACCGCTTTTCCTTGTTCATCTGTAAGCCCTTTGTCTGCAATAAAATTATAAATCGGTGGGTTATCTCCTTCATCAAGAAAGAAAAACAAAAAAGACTCAGCGTCGTTATACTCAGCAAAACACCAAAAAGGACGCAGAAGTAATCCTTCATCATTTACTACGTTTTGAGCTTCTTGTTGCATAAATTCTAAGTCTTCAAAACCAAAATTCCATCCACCATTTGGTATATAACAATACTTACCACCCAAAAACAAATATTCTTTATAAGCAATCGGGAATTTTACTTTTAATTTTTGTTCAAGGTTTTGAATTTCAGCAGTACTTATACCTCTACTCTTGTGTCCCTTAATGGTAGGTGTTTGCTCTAATTTTTTTAAGAATATGGTTTCCATTTTATTTCTTTTTAGGGTTAATTACTTCGAATTTTGGATATAAATCAATTAGATCTTTAGTCTTTTCAGCACCACTTGAAAGTACTTTTATTTCTGCATTGTATATTTTTTGGAATTTGTCAATTTGCCCTTGGCATATTTTACAAGGGTCTAAAATAGTTTGTAGTTCTACTTCTATTCTCAATTCATTTGCACTATTTACACCAAGATCCTGCATTATCTGTTTTAAATGTACATCTTCAAACTCTCTAAGAATTTTGCTTTCTGTATCTAAAAATCTCCTTATTTCTATACCATCTATTTTGTCTATAAAATCAGCTATGCTTTCTCCACTTCTCCGCCTCGGTTCGTGTCCCACGAAACGTTCGCTAAGGTCAGAAAAAAATTGCCGTCTTGAAAAATAAATAATTTTTTTTAAAAATATTTTGATTAAAGCGTTTGGTTCGTGGGGACACGAACCAAGGCGAAAAATTAAATCCATCTCTTTACCTTTTCGCAATATTTGTTATACTCGTCTTTAAAATCTTTTCTTAATCGAGGTTCTTCAACTAATATGATGAAGACATTAAAAACTGAAAACACACACAAAGAATAAATCAATAATGGATTCGAATAAAAGTAGATAACCTCTCCCAATAGCAACATTGTTACGCCAACATACATTGGGTTACGTGAAAATTTATAAAGCCCAACTACAACTAATTTTTTTGTTGGGTCGGCTGGAGATAAAGTACCACGCCCATTTATGGCAAAACTGATGATGCAGGCTAACATAATTATAAAACCGATTACAAATACTATTATACCTATAGCATGATGAAATTCCCATGCTTGGTATAAAATATTTTCCACTCTACCCCTCAATATAAAAAAAGGTATCAGACCTGCTACAATGCCAGGTTGTAAAATTGTGAAAAATAGATTACGAAGAAATAGAGATGCCATTTTTTTTAACTTTTTTAATATGTTGGTAAGCTACAACAATCATTCATGAGTGTTGAAACATATACAGCCGATAAATAAAATAGAAACGATTTTTAAATTTACATTTAAAAACGAATGGAACTTTTACCGAATATAAATTATTTATTGGTAATTATCCGCCTCATTTCGTGTCCCCACGAAACGTTCGCTAAGGTCGGCTTTCAAATATTTAATTCTTTAAAAAATGTAATATTATTTGGTTTTATAAGATATTGCATTTTACCTAAGCGTTTGGTTCGTGGGGACACTATAGCTGTTCGGAAGAAATTTTAAATGTTATGAACGTGTGTTGATAAGATTAGTTAGTTGGTTTTTAAAAGTATTAAGTTCTTTGATAATAAAAT
>JAYTLA010000150.1:0-26953 GCA_043729825.1 Ferruginibacter sp. | reverse complement strand
GCGACGCAGCAATAGCGGCAGAAAAAATAATCATAAAGCCTAGCAGAATTTGAAACACATTTATATGTTTGCTAAAACCCAACCACAGCATGTTTTTTCCGTTGCAGATAAAATTCCATAACACGGCAGGTATAAACATTAATACAAATGTGCTGATAACTTGCATGGCTCTTGCCATACCTACATTCTCTGGCGCCATCATAGCTTTCAATGTAGCATCGGCATCCATTAGCGACTTGCCAGCTGGTAGCATTTGCATGGCAAACAATGTTTGCACACCCATTAACAATACAAATCCAAGCCCTAAAAACGCAAACAAAAATCCCATTTGCCCCCAACCAGTAAAACCTTTTATACTTCTATATTCCATAACCAAAATAGTTAATGATTCTTTCTTTTAATATTGCATAATAAAAGCCGAACAAAGATTTAACGTTGAATGGAGTCCCGCCGAATGCGAGACCAATGAAGCTCAATCAAGGCTTTTAGGCTCGTTACCAAAAAAGAAGAAAATCTATTCAAGAATCAAATTAATAGTAAATTTGCACGCAATATACTCAATTCCCACTTTTTGATGACGTAGTTTATTATAAGTGGTTGAGTAAAATATGCAAATGTGCAAATATGCAAATATGCAAATAAAAACTTTGAACATTAAACTTTGAACTTTTTACCATGCCATCAATAGGTCATATACAATTACCAGAGTTTCCGCTACTACTTGCACCCATGGAAGATGTGAGTGATCCACCGTTTCGTGCCGTGTGTAAAGATAATGGCGCAGACCTTATGTACAGCGAGTTTATCAGCAGCGAAGGGTTGATTAGAGATGCCATGAAGAGTTTGAAAAAACTCGACTTTTCGGAAGAAGAACGACCATTTGCCATACAAATTTTTGGTGGCGATGAAGAAGCCATGGGTTTAAGTGCGGCCATTTGCGAAGCGGTAAATCCTGATTTTATTGATATCAATTTTGGTTGCCCAGTAAAAAAAGTAGCACTAAAAGGTGCTGGCGCAGGTGTGTTGAAAGATATAAATTTAATGGAGCGCCTTACAAAATCTGTAATTGCTGGTACAAAATTGCCAGTAACTATAAAGACAAGACTGGGTTGGGATGATGCTACAAAAAATATTGAAGAAGTAGCCGAGTGCATGCAAGACATAGGTGTAGCAGCCATATCTATACACGGGCGCACAAGGGCGCAACTTTACAAAGGCGAAGCAGATTGGACACTTATTGCCAAGGTAAAAAACAATCCACGCATTACCATTCCTGTATTTGGCAATGGTGATATTGATAGTCCACAAAAAGCTAAAGAATACAAAGAAAGATATGGTGTGGATGGCCTTATGATTGGTCGTGCAGCCATTGGTTACCCATGGATTTTTAGAGAAATAAAACATTTTTTGACCACAGGCGAAATATTGCCATCGCCAACTTTAGAAGAACGTATTAGCGTTTGCAAAACACATCTCGATAAATCTATCGATTGGAAAGGACCAATTGTAGGCATCAACGAAATGCGTCGCCACTATACCAATTATTTAAAAGGATTGCCAGGCATAAAAGATTTTCGCCTTCGCCTAGTAACCCTTAACCAATCTAGCGAAATACACGAAGTGCTAGCTGAAATTACTGCGCATTACAAAGATTACAGTTTTGAAAGAACACAGATTGAGTTGATAGATTATCATGAAAATTGTCCGTTGTAATTAGAAATTAGAAAGTTAGATTTTAGACACAAGATTTGTCTTTCCCTTTTTAAGCTTTTATTTCCTTCGTAAACTCTACAATTCCCTCTCTGTAGTTTATCATTTTCTTTTTCATTATAAAAAAAGTAATTGCACTTATAAGCGCCAATAAAAACAAGGCTGCTGCTGCACCTTTTAAATATTGTACATTTATTTTTCTCCTAAAATATAAAAACATACCAATAGCTGCTAGCATTAAAACGATACTTATATAAAAAACAATATTGGCATTTAGCATCAACGAATCTATTCTTACCAGCTCACGGGTTTTTAAATACTCTGGGTGCAAGTCGTAATCATACACACAAATTTTTCTGAGCCTATCGGCATTTTTATAATTGCAAAATCCAAGTATAAAAAATAACATAGCTGCACTAAAAAGTGGTATAGCAAATCCTTTGTAAAAATGTTTTTTTACAGCAAAATAAAACACTAAAGCCACAATAAGCGATACTCCTGCAAGCAACAATAAAAAAAGATGCTCTTGCTTAAAACTCAAAAAATAATGCTCAATGGTTTCTTTTGTAAACATGCATTAACTGTTTATGGCGTTTGCTATTTCTTTACCCAACGGCGGTACAGAGGCTTCAAAAAAATGAGTAAGGTTTCCTTTTTCGTCTATCAAATATTTACAAAAATTCCAAGATGGCGCTTTTTTATTCCAACCATTTTTTTCTTTTTGAGTAAGCCAATTAAATACATTGTTTTGGTCATTTTTTTTTACCACCACTGCTTTTTTCATTAGCGGAAAAGTAACCCCAAAATTTATTTTACAAAACGCTGCTATGGTTTCATCATCTGCTTTTTCTTGCTCTTTAAAATCATTGGCAGGAAAAGCTATTATTTGAAGCGTACCTTTTTTCATGCCATACAACTTTTCCAAATCGTCGTACTGTGGTGTATATCCACAATTAGATGCGGTGTTTACAATCAAAACTTTTTTGTTTCGCAATTGCGAAAAGTCGTACTCCTTGCCATTATTCATCGTTGCTTTTAAATCGTAAAACGAAGTATTAGCAGGTATTTGTGATGATAATACTTTGCTGTTTATTTTAAATAATCCTGTTATCTTTTCTAAGGCAGGGTATATAAGTTGTATAAATTTTTGTTTACCTGTCATGTTGTTTTGAAGAGAAGACGGGAAGCCGTTTTCTCATTTCGTTTTACTTATTTAAAATACTATTTGGAAAGCCTCAAATTAAAAACTTGTCAGCCTGAGCTTGGCCGGTTTTAATTTGTACAAAGCTTCTTTTCAAAATAGCCCCAGCTTCGACAAGCTCAGCTTGACAATAAAATTATTTAAGCAACTACCTAATTATCTTCTTAAAAAACCCCATCCTCCCAGTAAATGGTGGATACTTTACCCACAAATCTAACCAAGTATATGTTTTCATTATACTTTTTTTATGGCTAAATGTATCAAAGCTATATTTACCATGATAACTACCAGTGCCACTCGTTCCTCGCCCACCAAATGGCAAGTTATGGTTTGTAAGGTGATAACTTGCATTGTTCACACAACCTCCGCCAAAAGCCACTGTATTCAACCACTGTTTTTCTTTAGTTGTACTTTTTGTAAACACATACATGGCTAATGGATTTTTATGCTGCTTAATAATGGCAACGGCTTCTTCCATTGTTTTAAAACTTATGATAGGTAATATAGGCCCGAAAATTTCATCTTGCATTACTGCATCACTTATATTATTTATTTCTAACAATGTTGGTGCAATGTACAAATCTGCTTTATCTGTTTTTCCACCAAACAATACTTTACCATTGTTCAAATATTTTTCAAGTCTATCAAATTGCCTTTCATTAATAATGCGGCCATAAAAATCGCTTTGCTGCGCATCTTCACCAAAAAATTGGTTTAATGCATTTTTCATTTCTTGCACAAAAGTATCTTTCACATGCTCATGTACAAGCGCATAATCTGGCGCCACACACATTTGCCCTGCGTTGCTAAATTTTGGCATGGCTATTCTTTTTGCAGTCAATTTTAAATCTACATCGGCTTCTACTATACACGGGCTTTTACCACCAAGCTCCAGTGTAACAGGTACTAAGTTTTTTGCTGCTAGCGCATAAATTATTTTTCCTACAGCTGTGCTACCCGTATATAACACATGGTCAAAAATAAAATTGTTCATAAGCTCAGGTACTACTTTTGCACCATCACCTTCTACATATAAAATATAATTTTTATCAAATGTGCTTTCAATAATTTTCTTCATTACAGCTTCGGTAGCAGGTGCCAATTCGCTTGGTTTCATTACCACACAATTGCCTGCAGCTATTGCACCAATAAGCGGTGTCATCAATAATTGAAAAGGATAATTCCATGGGCTAATGATTAGCACCACACCAAGCGGCTCGCTAATGATAAAACTTTTAGATGGAAAGTTGAGCAAATTTGTTCCTACGCCTTGTGGCTTCATCCAACCACTCAATTTTTTTATGGCATTATTTATTTCGGCTAAAAAGAATCCGTTTTCTGTAACATAAGATTCTTCTTTGCTTTTGCGAAGGTCTTTGTGTAATGCTGCGTAAATTTGTTCCTCATGTTCAATTACAGATGCTTTTAGTTTTTGCAATTGCGCTTTTCTAAATACATAAGATTGTGTAGCACGGCTTTCAAAATAAGCCCGCATTTTTTCTAGTTGCTCCATTCTATTTAATCTAAATTTGTATTAAAGTTAAGCAACTATGACCGATGAACAATACATGCGCCTTGCATTAAGAGAGGCAGCCACCGCTTATGAAAAAGATGAAGTACCTGTGGGTGCTATTTTGGTAATTGGCGATAAAATAATTGCCCGCTCTCACAACCAAGTTGAGTTGTTAAATGATAGCACTGCTCATGCCGAAATATTATCGCTAACTACTGCTTACAATGCATTAGGTAGTAAGTATGTGCCCGATGCTACGTTGTATGTCACGCTAGAACCTTGTCTTATGTGCAGCGGTGCTTTGTATTGGAGCAAAATTGGTCGAATTGTATTTGGTGCGTCAGATGATAAAAATGGGTATAGAAAATATACAGGTGATGTTAATCCATTTCATCCAAAAACGGAATTGGTGGGTGGGATATTAGAGGAAGAATGTGCGGCGTTGATGAAAAGTTTTTTTAGGGCGAAGCGGTAGGTATTCGCCTGCGGCGAATACGGTTTTGTAGGGAACATCTATAATTTTTAGAGCAAAGTTTCTTTAAATGTGTCAGACACCTGCAAGCAGTTTATAATTACAAGCTGGCTTTTTTAGGTGTCAGACACAGCAAACTCTAAAATATTTTAAAGGATAGATAATTTTTTTTGTGGCGAATACGGTTTTGTAATTGCGAAGGCGATTATTTATACTCTCCAATCCCAATAACCTCTTCACATTCTTCATACTCCACTTTATCATTACTACTTACAATTACCAAACGATTACTGGTATTTTCTTGCCATAGTTTTTTGTATATAGCGATGCCGTCTTCATCTAAATTGGTGGTGGGCTCATCAAGTAATAAAACGGAAGTATTACTAAAAAAAGCTTGTGCTAATTTTAAACGTTGTTTCATTCCGCTGCTGAAATATCGTATTTGTTTATTGGCTGCTTTTTCTAAACCTACGACTGCAAGTATTTCTGAAAAAGATTTTGTGAGTATTTTAAATGAACTGTGAAATTGTAAAAATTCGTTTGCGGTCATTTCTTCTATCAAATCTAAATATGGGGCGGCGATGGAGATTTGTTGGTATGGTTGTTCGTTGCTCGTTTGTCGTTTCTCGTTTTCCGTTTGTTGTTTGTTGTTTATTGTTTTTTGTTTTTCATATTTGATTTCTCCTTCGCTGTGTAAAGTAGCACCTGCAATTATTTGCAAGAGTGTTGATTTTCCTGAACCATTTGGGCCAGTAATGGCGTAAGATTTTCCTTGCAGGAATTGGTAATTGAATTTTCTAAAAATCCATTCTCTATTGAAACGCTTGCCTGTATTTTGTAGAGAAATGTTCAAGTTATTTTTAGCGATTGAGTTAAATAAAAAATGCTTGATGTATAAATGTCGAATCCCTACACAAGCATAGGGACAAGCAAAGCTTTTGCCGCTCAAAACCTACACCCGATAGAAGCGGAAAGCCCGCAGGCCGAGGAACGAGGGCGAGGACTTGCAGCGAATAGCGGGACCGATGTTCAATTATTGCTATTAGCCTGTGTACAATTTCTTCAAAAAATATTAATCATCCGACCCACCGCCTTTTATATGACGTTTAATAATTCCTCTTCCACTATCACGAATGAATGCTACTATTTCGTCACGCTCGTTTGTTGCTGGCACTTCTTCTTCAATATAATTTAATGCTTGCGTTGTGTTAAGTCCTTTGTTGTAAATAATTCTGTAAATATTTAAAATTTCGTTGATGCTTTCTAATGAAAAACCTCTGCGTTTTAAACCTACAGAATTTACACCTGCATAACTAATAGGCTCGTGCCCTGCTTTTATAAATGGGGGTACATCTTTTCTTATTAATGAGCCGCCGCTAATAATTACATGCTGCCCTACTTTTACAAATTGATGCACGGCGCACATGCCACCAAGTATTGAAAAATCGCCGAGCTCTACATGGCCTGCGAGCTGCGTATTGTTGCTCATGATACAATTATTACCCACCACACAATCGTGTGCAATGTGGCAATACGCCATTATCAAACAATTGTTGCCTACCTTGGTTGTCCATGTGGCTTTGCTGCCTCTGTTAATGGTTACAAACTCACGAATGGTTGTATTGTCACCTATTTCTACGGTTGTATCTTCTCCGCCATATTTAAGATCTTGTGGTATGGCAGATATTACTGCGCCTGGAAAAATCCGACAGTTGCTTCCGATTCTTGCACCATCCATAATGGTTACGTTGCTACCAATCCATGTGCCTTCGCCAATTTCTACATTGGGATGTATTACACTAAACGGATCTACTTTTACGTTGGTAGCTAGCTTTGCATTTGGGTGTATGTATGTATGTGGGTGTATCATATCAATGTGAAAATATGCAAATGTGAAAATATGCAAATTTAAAATGTGAAAAAATATAAAAACAGACTATTGAAAACGGCATTTATTTGCAAATTTGCACATCTGCCTATTTGCAAATTTTATTAGCTCCGCTTTACAATCTGCGCTGTAAATTCTCCTTCGGTACAGAGTTTGTTTCCTACATAAACGCTGCCTTTCATTATACAAATGCCTCTGCGTATGGGTTCCATCAATTCCATTTTAAGAATCATCGTATCACCTGGTACCACTTTTACTTTGAATTTGCAATTATCTATTTTTAAAAAATAAGTGTCGTACTGCCCTTCTGGCTGCGATTTTATGCAAAGTATTCCGCCGGTTTGCGCCAGTGCTTCTATTTGTATAACGCCTGGCAATACTGGGTTGCCAGGAAAATGCCCTTGAAAAAAAGACTCATTGAAAGTTACATTTTTTATACCTACAACTTCTTTTTCGTTCAGGCTAATAATTTTATCTACAAATAAAAATGGGAAACGATGTGGTAATATTTTTTCAATTTGCTCCAAAGATAAAAGCGGCGCAAGTGATGGGTTGTAATGAGGAACGTTTACTTGCTTACTAGCTTTTTTAAAATGTTGTTTAAGCATTTTTGCCAAAGCTACATTGCTACTATGCCCTGGCCTGTTGGCCATAATATGTGCCTTCATTGGATAGCCACTTAGTGCAAGGTCTCCAATTACATCTAATAATTTATGCCGAGCTGGTTCATTATTGAAACGCAATTCTAAATTATCAAGATATCCTTCTTTTACAACTTCTATATGCTCTCTACCAAATGCTTTTGCAAGCCTTGCCATTTCTTCGGGTGTAATAGGTTTATCCACCACCACTATGGCATTATTGATATCACCACCTTTTACAAGGTTGTGTTCTAGCAACGCCTCTAGCTCATGCAAAAAACAAAATGTGCGGCAAGGAGCTATTTCTTTATTAAACTCATTGATGTGTTTAAGATCGGCATGTTGTGTACCCAACACAGGGGAATTAAAATCTATCAGTGTAGTAATTCGATATTCATTTGCAGGCACGGCTGTAAATTCTGCATTTTTGGCTTCGTCATAAAAAGAAATAGGTTCATCTAATGTATACCAAAATTTTTCAGCTTCTTGTTCTTGTACACCTGCATTAGAAATTATTTCGGTAAAAGGCATACTACTACCATCCATTATGGGTATTTCGGGGCCACTTACTTCTATCAAACAATTGTCTATTCCTTTTCCTACCAATGCAGCTAACACATGCTCTATAGTGGAAATTTTTACATCGCCTTTTTCCAATGTAGTACCACGGCTTGTATCTGTAACCAAATCGCAGTCAGCCTTTATGGGAGCAGAGCCTATAATATCTGAGCGTTTAAAATAAAAACCCGAATTTATTGGTGCCGGATGCAAAATCATATCTGCCAATACGCCTGTATGTAAGCCTGTGCCAGAAATAGTTGCAGGTGCAGCAAGCGTATGTTGCTTGTTTTCATTAAAGTTTATATCCATGCCTTTCGGTTTCGGTTTGTGGCAAAGATATTTTAAAAATGGGAGTAAAAGTGGGGTAAAATGGTCTAAATGAAAATATTTAGATATTGGTTTATATGGATTTCGATAAAAAATGGGTCTTACTAAAAATATAAAAATGCGTATTCAAATATTATTATTGCTTTGTTTATTTGTTACTTGCAATGTAAAGCAATATAAAATTTATGCTCCTAAAAAAAACTCTTCGCTAAAATGGTTGCTTACAGGTTTACCTGATGACCATACAAAAGAAAATATTGTAGCTAAACTTTACGGATTTCAATTTGAAGATATAGGAGGATGTGTTGTTTCAAAAGAATTAAGAGATAGTATCAACTTAATAAACAAAAAAACGAATGATAGTTTATTAAAAAAATTTGGCAAACATTGGAAAAGAGATTTTGAGGCTTGTGTAACTTTCATAGAAAGAAAAACTAACCATTAGAATCCTCCATTTTTTTCACCAAATCTTCCAACTCCTTCACCCTTTTTTCCAACTCGGGTAGCTTACGCATGAGCGCTTGGCTGCGTAGGGCAGCTGTGAAGTCGTATGCGGGAGAGCCCGTTACTACTTGGTTTGGGGTTTTCATAGATTTACTCACACCGCTTTGTGCATTTATTTTGCTACCATCTGCTATAGTTAAGTGGCCAACGATTCCTACTTGCCCACCAATCATAACATTGTTGCCAATTTTTGTGCTCCCACTCACTCCGCTTTGTGCAGCTATTACTGTATTGTTCCCCACTTCTACATTGTGGGCTATTTGTAAAAGGTTATCCAACTTTGCACCTTCTCTTATAATGGTGCTTCCCATTGTAGCTCTATCAATGGTTGTATTGCTGCCAATTTCTACATAGTCTTCTATAATTACATTGCCCATTTGTGGTATTTTTTTAAAAGTACCATCAGCTTCTGGTGCAAATCCAAATCCATCGCCACCTACAACTGTACCTGCATGTATAACTACTTTACTTCCAATGATACAATCATGATAAATTTTTACACCCGGGTGTATGATTGTTTTTTCTCCAATAACCACATTATTTCCTATATATGCATTGGGATATATTTTTGCACCATCTCCGATAATCACATTTTCGCCTATGTAGGCAAATGCACCAATAAAAATACCATCTCCTTTTTTTACAGTAGCGTGTATATAAACTGGTTCTTGTATGCCTACCATTTGTTGAGCTTGTAACCTCTCGTATTGGCGAAGTAGTAATGCAAAAGCGCTGTAAGCATCTGGTACTTTTATGAGGGTGGCAGATAAGGGCTCTTTAAGCACCTGGGCTTCGTTTATAATAATGATATCTGCCTTTGTGGTATATAAATATTCTTCGTATTTTGGATTGGCTAAAAATGCTAACTGCCCAGCAACTGCCTCTTCAATTTTACCAAAAGATGCCACAGACACTTCTGCATTGCCTTCTATTGTGCCTCCAATAATTTGTGCTATTTGTGCTGCGCTAAATTGCATGCGTTAAAATTAATTTGATAAAAGGCTTGGGTAACAAATATAATATTTTTTAACATTGCTACGCATACTATCATTTATAAGTGCATCGTCCACGGCAGAAATATTTTTTATGCTGCCATCTTTGTATAAGATTTTAATAGGGTTTTCATCAAAATTATACGTACTATTTCCTACTTCGCCTGCATATACCAGCCATTTTACATCTTCCATATTAATACCTAATTGATTTGATATAGATACTCTTTTTTCTTGTAATGCTGCATCGTCATAAAAAGATTCTACAAATTTTACTTTTAGCAATTCTCTATCCAATACCCCTTTGCATAATATAGACAATACTTTATCATCATTGTTGCACCAAGTTTTTATGGCCATCATAATGTCTGCATCATCTATACTGCAAAATTGCTCTAGCGTTACATTTTGCAGGGGTTCGTTTATAAAAATATTGAGTGGTAGCTGATATGGCGCATTTACATACTTTGCTCTTTTAATAATGCGTTGTAGCATTTGCTCTGCACTTACTACTGTTTTGTGGAGGTAAACTTGCCTATACATCAATCTGCGTGCTATCAAAAATTTTTCTATAGAGTAAATTCCTTTTTCTTCTACCATTAGCTCTCCATTGTGCACCGTAATCATTTTTAAAATACGATCGTATGCTACAGAGCCTTCTATTACACCAGTAAAAAAACTATCTCGAGTGAGGTAGTCCATTCTGTCCACATCGAGCTGCCCACTTACCAACTGGTGAAGAAATTTTTTATGATACGAACCATTAAATATTTCTAATGCAATTTGTAACTGACCATCAAATTTTTTATTGAGTTCTTCTATTATGAGCAATGATATTTTTTCGTGGTGCACACCTTCTGCTAGCACTTGCTCCAGCGCATGTGAGTATGGCCCGTGCCCTACATCGTGCAAGAGGATAGCAATTTTTGCAGCTTGTTGTTCTTCGGCAGTAATTTCTACTCCTTTTCGGGTAAGCTCTTGCAATGCCATGCACATAAGATGGTAAGCGCCTAAAGAGTGATGTAGCCTCGTATGCACAGCTCCTGGATAAACCAAATGCGCCATAGCCATTTGCTGTATGCGACGAAGTCGTTGGTAATAAGGGTGCGCTATGATTTTAAAAATTAATTCATCATCAATTGTTATGAAACCGTAAACAGGGTCGTTGATTATTTTGTAAAAGGGCATATGTTTTATTTTGAACCACTAAGGCACGAAGGTAAGAATTAAGAATAAGGAGTGCAAAGCATACAAGATTTGCTTTTACCAATTAGGCTCTTTACTAAAATGAAAAATGGAAATTATTAAAATTCGATTTTGATCGACATCAACTTCGTAATGGATGGAGTAAGGGAAAACGTTACAAGCAACTGTTCTTACATTTCGATATTTAATAGATGCAAAAGCTGGATTTAATTTTATACTTTTTTCTACATTTTTAATCTCTTTTTTCAATCTTTTGCCTAAAACAATATTAATACTGTTATACCACTTTACAGCTTCTAATAAATCTAACCTAGCCTCTTCCGAATAATAAATAGTGAAATTACCTTGCATCATCGGCTATACTATTAAAAAAAGTATCAGAATCCATCATAGTTGAAGGATTATCTTTCATCTTTTGAAGCCTCTTTAGTGTCTCGGTTATTTGCCATTGTGGAATATTTTCTGGCATAAACTCAATAGCATCATTCAATCTTAGCTCTTCTAATATTGCTGAGGCGTAGTCTTTTTTTATGGTTATTTGGTAAGTTATCGTTTCCATGTTTGATGGCTTTTACCAAATTTACTATTATTTTCTAAATGATGGTAATTAATGCTCATTTTAATGTTAAAAGAAAAACAAAGTCTTGCAAACTATCTTTTCATCTTTTTTTAAAATTATATTTGTTTAAATAAAAGTAATAGATGTATAAGCGTTTAATTTTATTGTTTCTCTTTTGTCGTATTGGGATATTGGCGTTTTCTCAAGAGAAGGTAATTATTAACAGAGGGGTTGATACATTATATTCTAATAATTCTCAATTATTCTTTATAGAAATCCCAAAAAGAGATTCCGCACAAATAATAGTAGAAATATCGCAAGGCGCTATTTATTCAATGGATCCTAACAGACCATCAATAGAACTTTTTAACATTGGAGGATTAAAAAAAGGAATAGTTGTTATTAAAGTATTTAAAGTATTTGGTAAAGAAAAAATATTTTTGGGTCAAAGACAATTTAATGTAACTGATAGACCTTTATCTATACAGGAGCAGAAGTATAACCGACTTAAACCAAAACCAATTATTACATTTTGTGGTAAATCTGTTGGTTTTATTTTGTTAGACTCACTTAAAAAAGTAAAAGAATTATTTATTTCTTCTCCATATAAACTAAAAAGCGCTACTATATATTTTGGCTGTAACGACGTAGTTACTGCAAGTTTAAACTCATCAGATTTATCACCATTATTTGAGCTTTTCAAAAGATGTGGTAATGAAACATGTATAACTTTTGTTTTGATGAAGATAAAAGATAAAAATAAAATTTACCAAGCTCCGGATATGAGTTTCACCATAAAAGAAAAATTATAAAATATGAGCATAGCAAAAATACTTTGGGTGGATGATGAAATAGATAGTTTGAATTCTCAAATTATGTTTTTAGAAAATAAAGGATATGAAATAGCTACCAAAACAAATGGCTTTGATGCAGTGGAATATGTAAAGGATAATATTGTAGATGTGGTGCTGATGGATGAAAGTATGCCTGGCATTACCGGCTTACAAACCTTGCAACAAATAAAGGAAATAAATAGTACCATACCCGTTGTGCTCATTACCAAAAATGAAGCAGAAAATATAATGGACGAAGCCATAGGTAGCCAAATAAGTGACTACTTGATAAAGCCCGTAAACCCAAACCAAGTATGGCTTTCGTTAAAAAAACTAATAGACAATAAAAGATTAGTAGCAGAGAAAACAACCTCTGCTTATCAACAAGAATTTAGGAGTTTGTTTATGGCACTAAACGATAATCCGAATTATACAGAGTGGATGGATTTATATAAAAAAATAGTGTATTGGGAGCTGGAAATGAAGAAGAGTGATAGCCCCGAAATGCAAGAAGTGTTTAATACACAAAAGCAAGAAGCCAACACAGAGTTTTTTAAATTTATCAGTAAAAATTACGCAAGTTGGGTAGGGCCAAAAGCAGTGGAAGCACCTATAATGAGCCATACATTATTAAAATTTAAAGTACTGCCGCATTTAGAAAAGGGAATTCCTTTATTTTTTGTTTTGATAGATAATTTGCGTTTTGATCAATGGAAAACAATACAACCCATTTTTGCAGAAAGTTTTCGAATACATGAAGAAGAAACGTTTTATGCCATATTGCCTACTGCTACGCAATACGCTCGTAATGCTATTTTCGCAGGCATGTTGCCTGTAGATATTGAAAAAAGTTTTCCGGAGCAATGGAAAAATGATGATGAAGATGGCGGAAAAAATTTATATGAAGAAGATTTTTTAAGAGCGCAATTAAAAAAAATGGGTAAGGGCGATTTAAAAGTTTCTTATACAAAAATAACCAACAACCATGATGGGCAAAAATTGGTGGACAATATGCACAACATGTTGCAAAACGACCTAAATGTAATTGTATATAATTTTGTAGATATGCTTAGCCATGCACGTACAGAAATGGAAGTGTTGAAAGAATTGGCAGGCGATGAAATAAGTTACAGAAGCATTACACAGAGTTGGTTTGAACATAGCCCCCTACACCAGGCATTGAAAAAAATAGCTGATAAAAATATAACGATGATTGTGGCTACAGACCATGGTAGCACTCGAGTAAAAACCCCTGCAAAAGTTATTGGCGATAAACAAACCACTGCAAACCTACGTTACAAACATGGGCGTAATTTGCACTACGAGCCAAAAGATGTATTGGCTTTTCGTGATCCAAGAGAAGCAGGATTACCAGTGCCAAATGTAAACTCATCTTTTGTATTTGCAAAGGGGGATATTTTTCTTTGCTACCCCAATAACTACAATCATTTTGTAAATTATTATAAAAATACATTTCAGCATGGTGGGGTGAGTTTAGAAGAAATGATTGTGCCTGTGATTAGGATGACGAATAAGTAAAAAACGTTGAAAGTTGTTGAACATTGTTGAAAGTTGAAACAGTGCTAATTTTTAACTGTACGCTAATTAGTTATAGGTTATCAAATAGTTATCAACTATTGTTGAAAACGTTTTTACCGATACTGCTGTAAATGAAAGAAATTGCACTTACAATAAAATGGTATAAGCCTTGGCAGCATTAAAATTTACACAAACTACGTTAGATAAAGTAGAAAAAATAGCAGAAGAAAGTGGCTATGTAATGCGCTACGAAAGGGGTTCTTTTCAGAGTGGCTATTGCATTTTGCAAGCCAAAAAAGTAGTAGTATTGAATAAATTTTTACCGCTAGAAGGTAGAATTAATACCATGATAGATTTATTGCCTCAACTAAATATAAACTTCGATTCGCTCACACTCGAAAGCCAAAAATTATATACTGAATTAATGACTATGACGGTAGCAGTTTAATTACTAATGTATACGTACTAATTAATAATGTTTTTAATTCAAAGTTTCTTACGCAATAAGCAATGGTTCAATTTATTTTTTCAGTATTCAACTAACGTATTTCGTAATTATTAATTCGTAATTTTAACGGATGTCTTTTCCTCCTTTAAAAATAACTTTTCTTGGTACAGGTACGAGCAGTGGTGTGCCCATGATAGCATGCGATTGCGAAGTATGTACTTCTAGCAATCCGAAAGACAATAGGCTTCGCAGCAGTATAATGCTGCAAAGCAAAACAACAACCATTGTGGTGGATACTACTCCAGATTTTCGATATCAAATGCTAAGAGAAAAAGTAAAAAATGTAGATGCCATTATTTTTACACATCCACATAAAGATCATATAGCAGGGCTTGATGATGTGAGGGCATTTAATTATTTGAATGAAATGCCAGTTAGTGTGTATGCAAACGAACTTACACAAGCTGCTCTAAAACGTGAGTTTTATTATGTTTTTGCAGAGCATAAATACCCAGGTATTCCTGATATTAATTTGTATACTATAAATGACGAGCCATTTTTAATTGGCGATATTACCGTTACTCCAATAAAAGTTTGGCACCTGCATATGCCTGTGTTGGGTTTTCGTTTTGGCAATTTTACTTATATAACCGATGCCAATAGAATTGAAGAACAAGAAAAAGAAAAAATAAAAGGCAGCGAAGCATTGGTGTTAAATGCACTAAGGCATAAAAAGCATCTTTCCCATTTTACATTGCAAGAAGCTATATATCTTGCACATGAATTAAATATTCCTCAAACATATTTTACGCATATAAGTCACCAACTTGGGTTGCATGATGTGGTGAGTAAAACTTTGCCAGAAGATTGTGCGCTGGGTTTTGATGGATTGGAAATACATATTTAGTTACGTAATCCATTGCTGTTTACGTGCTGTGTCTTTATAGCTACCCACTTTTTTTGAGTGGCAATAATTGTTTTTTTACTAAAGTTTTTGCATATTTGCTAAACAATAATTCTTTTAAGCGAAGCCACCCCGAGCTTTTCCCCTGCTTATGATGTGGTTTTTCTCCCCAAGGTTAGGTATTTTACACATCTAAAAACTATTGCTGTTGGCTACTTTTATAATCATTTTTATTATACCAAACCCTAGCTCATGCAAAACGAAAACGCAAAAAGCTTTTTAACTTTTACCAAAAAAGAAAAACGAGGTACGCTTGCACTTTTAGCAACCATTGTAGGCATATTTGTAAGTGCTAAATATGTTTACCCATTCATCATTAAAGAAGATGCTACAAATGACAAAGCCATTTTTGCAGCAGTCGATTCATTAAAAGAAATACAAAAAGACAGTACAAAAAATTATTACAATAGAAATGAATATAGCGATAATGCTGGCTACCATTCTTACCTGAAAAAAGAGTACAGCAATAGCTTTACTGGAACCATGTTTTATTTTGATCCAAACACATTGAGCATAGATGGTTGGAGAAAGCTTGGTGTAAAAGATAAAACGATTACAGGAATACAACATTATATTGAAAAAGGCGGCAGATTTAGAGAACCAGATGATTTGAGAAAAATATGGGGATTGAGGGATGATGAAAAAGATAGGCTTGTACATTATGTGCGTATAGCAGCTGGGCAAGAAAAAGAAAAAACGTATTCCAATAATTATAGTAACAACTATCAACCGTACGAAAAAAAAGTTTATGAGAAAAAAACGATAGCAAATGTAGATATAAATACTGGCGACTCTGCTGCATACGATGGATTACCAGGTATAGGCTCAGGTTTTTCTCGCCGCATCATAAAATTTAGAGATAAACTTGGTGGGTTTTACAAAGTAGAACAAGTGGGCGAAACATTTGGTTTGCCAGATTCTGTTTTCCAAAAAATAAAACCATACCTAAAAATAAATGGAGATAATATTCATAAAATAAATATTAATACTGCTACAGAAGAAGAACTAAAAGCACACCCCTACATTCGTTGGCAATTGGCAAAAGTTATTACCGATTACAAAAAGCAGCATGGTAATTATAAAGCTTTGGAAGACCTTATGAAAATAATGATTATTAATGAGGAAACCTACAATAAAATTGCTCCCTATTTAAGTTTGTAAAACTACTACTCCACCCTAATGATAGGTGTGTCACCTTTTATTAGATACTTTAAATTATAAAACCTGTAATTAAAGGTTACACATCTCGTAGCAATTTTAATTGTACACTAAACTAACAGTTGTTAGCATAAATTTCGTTATTTTGCAGCCTCAAACATCACATCATTACAATGGATTTTCGTCAGAGTGAAATAACAGAACAAGTAGCACAATCTGCCAAAGATTTTGCATTACAATATATTAAGCCACACTTAATGGAGTGGGATGAAAGCCAAGAGTTTCCGGTTCATATTTTTAAAGAACTAGGCAAGCTAGGCATGATGGGCGTTTTTGTACCAGAAGAATACGGTGGTACAGGGCTTGGTTATTTTGAGTACAGTGCCATTATACAAGAAATAGCAAAAGTGTGTGGCTCTATTGGCTTATCGGTAGCTGCACACAATAGTTTGTGTACTGGGCATATTTTATATTTTGGCGGCGAGGAGCAAAAGAAAAAATATTTGCCAAAGATTGCTACAGCTGAGCATATAGGCGCATGGGGGCTTACAGAACCTAATACTGGAAGCGATGCTGGCAATATGAAAACAACAGCTGTAAAAGATGGCGACAATTGGATTATTAACGGTGCAAAAAGTTGGATAACGCATGGCAAGAGCGGGGATATAGCAGTTGTGGTTTGTAGAACTGGAGAGCCACGTGCAAAAAATAATAGCACCGCTTTTATTGTAGAAAGAGGAACACCAGGATTTATGGCTGGCAAAAAAGAAAACAAACTCGGCATGCGTGCTAGCGAAACCTGCGAAATGATTTTTGATAATTGTATCGTATCCGATGCACAACGTATGGGCAATGTGGGTGATGGTTTTAAACAAGCCATGAAGATATTAGATGGTGGTAGAATTTCTATTGCTGCATTAAGTTTGGGTATTGCAAAAGGCGCATACGAAGCTTCTATACAATATGCAAAAGAGCGTCATCAGTTTGATCAGCCAATTGCAAACTTTCAAGGTATATCTTTTAAGCTTGCAGATATGGCAACAAAAATTGCCGCTGCAGAATTATTGATAAACCAAGCTTGCGATCTTAAAATGAAAGGCCTACCCATGACCAAAGAAGCTGCTATGGCAAAATATTATGCCAGCGAAATATCGGTAGAAATAAGTACCGATGCGGTGCAAATTTTTGGTGGCTATGGTTACACAAAAGATTTTCCAGTAGAAAAATTTTATAGGGATAGTAAATTGTGTACCATTGGGGAAGGCACGAGTGAGATACAGAAAATTGTGATTGGAAGAGAGGTATTGAGGTAAAATGCTAAAATATTTCCCACTAAGCACATTGAGTTTCCAAAGTCTTTTTTTTGTGTTATTTTGTGGTCTTAGTGGAATTTATTTTAAAACTAAAATTTATTTTAAAATATGAAAAACATTTTCATTTTAGTACTACTTTTTTTTGCTGCATGCAATAACCCTACTGAAAAAATTACGGAAGAAATAAAAAAACCGGATATAGATTTAACAAAAACTGATGGTGAAGTTTTATTCAAAGCGTCTTGCTCTACTTGTCATAAACCCAACGAAAAACTTGTTGGCCCTGCATTACAAGGTGTAACAAAACGTTGGGAAAGTAAAGAATTATTATATGATTTTGTAAGAAATTCGCAAGAAGTAATTGGCAGAAATGCTTACGCAAAAAAATTATTCAAAGAGTATAACCAAAGCCCCATGATGCCTTATCCTCAATTGACGGATGAAGATATACAGAGCATTTTGGATTATTGTGATAACTACAAATAATCCTCCTCTTCCTTTTTCTCTCCGCCTTCAAACAATTTATCTACTGCACCTGCCATCATCGGAAATTTTTCTTTTACATAATCCTTCACCGTTTCCAATGCTTTCAAACTTTGCTCGGCAGATATGCCTGCATTGTTCATAATTTTGTTTACCAATTCTTCCATAATTTATTTTTAATTACGCTTAATGAAATTATTACCTTTATTCATATCCATATAATCCAATACCAAATTTGTAAATGCGTTTACGCCAAGTTTAAAACTACTTTCATCAATAAAAAAATCGGGAGTATGGTGGCTAGTAGCTTTTGCATTTGTAGGTTTTGCACCAAGCTGAAAGAAAAACCCTGGCACTACTTTCTGAAAAAAACTAAAATCCTCTGCTCCTGTTATTGCCGATACCAAAACCGTATTTCCTATCCCTGTTGCTTTTTGTAATGATGGCAACATTTTTCTTACCAATGCTGTATCGTTAAAAGTAACTGGATAGCTAAATGTATATGGCAAAATAATTTCTGCGGTTGCACCATTAGATGCAGCTGTATTTTTTACGATCGTATTTATTCTTTCAAAAATCATTTTTTCATCCGCATCTGTAAATGTTCTTACCGTGCCAAGCATTTCTACTTTTTCGGAAATAATATTAGAACGATTGCCACCATTTATAGCACCAATCGTTACTACAGCAGGGTTATCTATTAGTTTTAAATTTCTACTTACAATGGTTTGTAAATTATTTACAATTTGTGCAGCAGTTACAATCGGATCTACGCTCATCCATGGTGCAGCACCGTGTGCCCCTTTGCCTGTAATAATTATTTTCATATCGCTAGCGCTGGCCATAAAGCCTGCAGGTTTGTAACCAATTTGCCCCACTGGTATTTCTGCAGATATATGTAAGCCAAATACCACATCTACTTTTGGGTTTTCCATTACGCCTTCTTTTATCATCAGCTTTGCACCATTTTCTTCTCCCTCGGGCGCTCCTTCTTCGGCAGGTTGAAAAATAAATTTTATAGTGCCACGCAATTCGTTTCTCATGTTAGCCAATATTTCTGCTGCTCCCATAAGCATGGCCGTATGCGAATCGTGCCCACATGCATGCATCACTCCTACTTCACTTCCATTATACGTTGTTTTTATTTTTGATGCAAAAGCTAATGGTGCTCTTTCGGTAATTGGAAGTGCATCCATATCTGCACGCAACGCTATTACAGGACCAGGTAAGCCGCCTTTTAAAATTCCTACAACACCCGTTACTCCTACTTTTTCTTTTACATCAATATTTAAAGAACGAAGATGCTTAGCTACAATAGCAGCGGTTCTAAATTCTCTGTTTCCCAACTCTGGGTTAGCATGAAAATCTCTTCGCCAATCAATAACTTTTTGTTCTATTTTATCTGCAGCTAGTTTTGCTTTGGTTTGTAGTGTTTGTGCTGTTGTTGTTTGGTAGCCAAAGCACATTAACGCTAATACAATTATTGTTGTTTTCATAATTTTTTTTTGCCAAGAAGGCGATAAGACGTTCTATTTATTCTTTTAAATTGATACATACTTTATTTTAAGTTAAGGCGGTAAGGAAAATGCTTCGCATTTATTGGACAGATTAGCAATTAACTTTCTGCACAATCAACTAATAAACCAATCATCTTTTCAACCCTTCTAAGAATTTTCAACAATCTTCAACTTTTTTAATCAATATCATACCTATCTACCCGCTCAATACCTTGCAATGCTAACAATGCCGCAACCAATCTTTCCAATTCATCTTTATCATGTACAAATACTTTTACATTTCCCTCAAATATACCTTCATTTGCTTCAATCGTCATGGCAGAAATATTTACTTTCAATTCTCCACTAATCAAGTTGGTAATTTTATGTATTACACCCACATCATCCAATCCAATAATTTTTAAACCAGTAAGAAAAGATATTTCTTTGTTTTTTGCCCACTTTGTTTTTACTACCCTGTGCCCATAATTAGCTAACAATCTAGTTGCATTTGGGCAATTGGTTCTGTGTATTTTTAAACCTTCTCCTGTTGTTACAAAACCAAATACATCATCGCCAGGTATAGGTTTGCAGCAGTTGGCAAGTGTGTACATTATTTTATCGCTGCTTTCTCCAAAAATAATAAGTTCCGAATCTTTTTTATTTGATGGCTTATAGTCCGGATTATATGCAGGTTTTTCATCAACAACTTTTACAGGTTTAGGTGGCACTAATTTATCGCCGTGCACTGTAAATTCTTTTAACTCTTTTAAATCAATTTTTTTTGTAGCAATATCATACAATAAATCTAATGTGCTTTGTATTTTGTAAAACTGACAAAGCTCTTCCATATTGGTCACACTGTTTGCCGCACCTATAGCTTCCAATTTTTTTTGTAAAATATATTTTCCATCATCTGCTATTGTTCGCTTTTCTTCTTTAAGTGTATCTTTTATTTTTGTCCTTGCCTTACTTGTTACTACAAAGTTTAGCCATTCTGTATTGGGTTTTTGTTTTGCACTGGTTATGATTTCTATCTGGTCACCACTTTTTAGTTTGTAACTTATCGGCACCAATTTATGATTCACTTTTGCGCCAATACATTTACTACCTACAGCTGTGTGCACTCCAAATGCAAAATCTAATGCCGTAGCGCCTACAGGCAACATTTTTATTTCTCCTTTTGGGGTATACACATAAATTTCTTCGGTAAGAAAAGAGGTTTTAAAATCTTGCAAAAAATCTAATGAGTCGCTATCATTGTTTGCAAGGCTTTCTCGTATTTGATGAAACCATTGGTCAAATCTACTTTCTTCGGTAGCACCTTCTTTGTATTTCCAATGTGCTGCCAATCCCTTTTCTGCAATTTCGTTCATACGCTTGGTGCGAATTTGCACTTCTACCCATTTGCCTTGTGGGCCCATTACAGTGGTGTGCAATGCTTCGTACCCATTACTTTTGGGGTTACTCAACCAATCTCTAAGCCGCTCAGGACTTGGGTTGTAAGCATCTGAAATGATGCTATACACTTTCCAACATTCTTCTTTTTCTTTAGCTGGTGGCGCATCTACCAAAATGCGAATGGCAAATAAATCATACACTTCCTCAAATGCAACTCCCTTCTTTTTTATTTTATTCCAAATAGAATGAATGCTTTTAGGTCGTCCATAAATTTCAAATTCAAAGCCTGTTTCGTCTAATTTTTCTTTTATTGGCTTAATAAAATCGTTGATATATTTTGTACGCTCTCGTTTTGAATCCTGTAATTTTTGTGCAATAAATTTAAATGTATCTGGTTCCATATATTTCATGGCCAAATCTTCCATCTCCGTTTTTATATTGTACAAACCCATGCGGTGTGCCAAAGGCGCATATACATAAACTGTTTCGCTCGATATTTTTAATTGTTTATCCCGCTTCATGCTATCCATGGTGCGCATGTTGTGCAAGCGGTCTGCAAGCTTTATCAGTATTACTCTTGGGTCATCTGTAAGCGTCAACAAAATCTTTTTAAAATTTTCTGCTTGTTGAGAACTGTTCGCATCCAACACGGTCGAAATTTTTGTAAGACCATCTACAATTTTTGCAATCTCTGCACCAAATTCTCGTTGCACATCTTGCAAAGAAATATCTGTATCCTCTACAGTATCGTGCAGTAATGCACAAATCGTACTTCGCACACCAAGCCCAATTTCTTCAATGCAAATCATGGCTACAGCAAGTGGGTGAAGAATATAAGGCTCCCCACTTTTTCTTCGCATGGTTTTATGCGCTTCTACTGCCATCTCAAAAGCAGTGCGCATTAAAACTTTATCCCCAGGTTTTAATTTTGTTTTTAAAGCACGCAACAATGCCCTGTACTCACGCAGTATCAGTTTCTTTTCATCCTCATCATTAAGTATATAAGGCGTTACAATATTTTCTGTGGTTACATCCATGCATTACGAATTTAATGTAAAACTTTTACAATACGAAAAATTTGGGGCTGTAAGCTGAAAACCACTATTGGACTTTGATTTCCGATATTATTTGTCGGGAGCCATTCACGGTATATCTTTTTTCAACTTTTATGGAAGCATAAAACCCATTTTTTAAAAAAGGGTTTGCGATGTGAAAATATTTCTTAAATTTTTTGAAAGCGAATTTCCAAAATACATTTTACATATTTCTCCTATACTGCCCCCCAACATTATACAATGCATTTGTTATTTCTCCTAATGAACAATGCTTTACAGTCTCCATTAATTCTTCAAAAAGATTTCCATTGGCAACAGCTACTTCTTGTAATTGCTTTAACATATCTGCACTTTTTGCTGCATGCCTTTCTTTAAAAGCATTGAGCATGGTTATTTGCAATTCTTTTTCTTCGGTAGTACTGCGTATTACTTCGGCAGGTAAAATGGTAGGTGAACCATTTTTATTTAAGAAAGTATTTACCCCAACAATCGGAAATTCACCAGTATGTTTTAGTGTTTCGTAATACAAACTTTCTTCTTGTATTTTATTGCGCTGGTACATTCTTTCCATCGCACCGAGCACACCACCACGCTCTGTAATTCTTTCAAACTCCGCTAGCACGGCTTGTTCTACCAAGTCCGTCATTTCTTCAATTAAAAAAGAACCTTGGTTTGGGTTTTCATTTTTAGCCGTGCCCAATTCTCTATTTATAATTAATTGTATAGCCATTGCCCTACGCACACTTTCTTCTGTAGGTGTTGTAATGGCTTCGTCATATGCATTTGTGTGTAACGAATTGCAGTTGTCATAAATGGCATACAAAGCTTGCAGTGTTGTACGAATATCATTAAAATCTATTTCTTGTGCATGCAAACTTCTACCACTAGTTTGTATATGGTATTTTAATTTTTGGCTACGGTCGTTTGCTTTGTATTTGTACTTCATTGCTTTTGCCCATATGCGGCGTGCCACTCTGCCAATTACAGAATACTCTGGATCCATACCATTGCTAAAAAAGAAAGAGAGGTTTGGAGCAAAATCATCAATATTCATCCCTCTGCTCAAATAATATTCTACATACGTAAATCCGTTTGATAAAGTAAAGGCAAGCTGTGTTATAGGATTGGCGCCAGCTTCAGCTATATGATAACCACTAATACTTACACTATAAAAATTTTGTACTTTGTTGCTTATAAAATATTCTTGTACATCGCCCATTAATTTTAGCGCAAACTCTGTAGAAAAAATACAAGTATTTTGTGCTTGGTCTTCTTTTAAAATATCTGCTTGTACTGTACCACGCACACTCGATAATGCTTTTGCTTTTATGGTTGCATACACATCAGCTGGTAAAACATCTTTTCCACTCAAGCCAAGTAAACGTAAACCCAATCCATCATTTCCTTCGGGTAATACCCCATCAAAATTTCCCAATGCTGGCGTTACTGCTTTACCATCTGCGCCAATATATTTTGGTAAATCTTTAATATTGTATTTTGCTTCTATAATTTTATTTACTTCTGCTTGCAAATTATTTTCAATAATGTATTTTTCGCACATTTGATCTATAGCTGCATTCATAAAAAATGCCAATAGCATTGGTGCAGGGCCATTAATGGTCATACTTACGGAAGTTTTTGGATCGCACAAATCAAAACCACTGTATAGTTTTTTTGCATCATCTACTGTAGCAATACTCACACCGCTGTTTCCTACCTTTCCATAAATATCTGGACGATGAGCTGGGTCTTCACCATATAATGTTACGCTATCAAACGCAGTGCTAAGTCGCTTTGCAGGCTGCCCCACGCTCACATAATGAAAACGCCTGTTGGTTCTTTCTGGTCCACCTTCACCTGCAAACATACGTGTAGGGTCTTCGCCATCTCTCTTTAAAGGAAATACGCCTGCGGTAAATGGAAACTCACCCGGTACATTTTCTTGTAACTGCCATTCTAAAATATCTCCCCAATCTTTATACTTTGGTAAAATAACTTTTGCCACTTTTGTACCCGATAAACTTGTAAATGTGAGCGGTTGTTTTATAACTTTATCTCTCACTTTAAATTCGTAAAATTCTTGCTGGTAGCGCTCTTTTGTGGCATCCCAATTTTGTAAAAGCTTATTACAATCTTTATCTAATTTTTCTTCTACAATTTTTATTGCATTATTAATAGCATCCGTATTGCCATCTTTTAAAATAGACAATGCGCCTTTTAATTGATACAATTGAGATGCAATTTTGCTTTGTAGTTTCACCCACAAATCATACTCCGCAATGGTTTCAGATATCTCTGCTAAATAACGAACTCTCTTCGGGGGAATAATAGAACCATCCATGCCACCACTCTTTGCAAATGCAGCATGTATTCCAAAATCACTTCCTGTTTTTGCAGCAATTACTTTTATCAATTTATCAAACAACGTATTTACACCAGCATCGTTAAACTGTGCAGCAATTGTTCCAACTACTGGTAAGTCTTCATCTTTTGCATCCCACAATTCGTAATTACGTTTGTATTGTTTGCGCACATCATGCAAGGCATCTAGCGCACCAGCTTTATCAAATTTATTTAGGCAAATAACATCTGCATAATCGAGCATATTTATTTTTTCCAATTGCGATGGTGCGCCATACTCGGGTGTCATCACATACATGCTTACATCGCAATGTTCTAAGATAGATGCATCACTTTGTCCCACGCCTGCACTTTCTAAAATAATTAAATCGAACCCCGCTTCTTTACAAATTTGTAACGCTTCAGTTACATAATTGCTCAATGCTTTATCACTCTCCCGTGTAGCAAGGCTGCGCATATACGCACGAGGCGATGATATAGAATTCATTCTTATCCTATCACCCAACAATGCACCACCCGTTTTCTTTTTGCTTGGGTCAACAGAAATTACAGCAATGGTTTTGTCTGTATAATTGTTTAAAAAACGGCGAACAATTTCATCAGTTACCGAAGATTTTCCTGCACCGCCAGTGCCGGTGATGCCAAGGACAGGCGCCCAAACAGCCACATGCTCTCCAGCCCCCCCGCCCCCCAAAGGGGGGATCTGGTTTCCAATACTTTTGGGTTCTTTTATATTTTCAATTTGTGGGCTTTCTCCATTTTCTGCGGCAGTTATAGCTTTTGCAATACTTATAATATCCTTCCACTCCCCTAAAGCAAACTTTCCATTTTCTTGAGGTGCTGCCTTTAATCCCTTCTTTGGGGGGTTGGGGGGGCAGCTATCAATCACATCTTGTATCATTCCGCCCAAACCCATTCTACGTCCATCATCTGGACTATAAATTCTTGTAATTCCATAATTGTGTAACTCCTCAATTTCTGTGGGTAAAATAGTACCGCCACCACCACCAAATATTTTTATATGTCCGCAGCCATTTTCTACCAACAAATCTTTCATATATTTAAAAAACTCTACATGCCCGCCTTGGTAACTTGTAATGGCAATGCCTTGCACATCTTCTTCTATAGCGCATTCTACAATTTCTGCTACACTTCTGTTGTGCCCAAGGTGTATAATTTCTGCGCCCTTGCTTTGCAAAATTCTGCGCATGATATTTATGGCTGCATCGTGCCCATCAAATAATGCTGCAGCAGTTACTAGTCTTACTTTTGTTTCTGTCATATTTATTAATTTTTTGGCTAGGATGTCAAAGGAGAAAAAGAGAGTTTATGTTTCTCTTTTTCCTCTTTTCTTCTTTGACCTCTTAGCTCTAATTTCTTTAGCTCATTCTAAAAGTCAACGCTGCAAAATCCTCAATGCTCAATACCTCTGCACGTTTATTAAACAATTCATCTTTTAATTCTTCTGGCGTAAATAAAGCTTTTACTGCATTACGCAATGTTTTTCTACGTTGATTAAATGCCGTTTTTACCAATACAATATATGCCCTTTCTGATTTTACAACAAGTGCTTCTTTTTTCCTTGTGAGCCTTATCATACCACTCATTACTTTTGGTGGCGGGGTAAAACTGGTGGGTAGCACATCAAATAAATATTCAATATCGTAAAAAGGTTGTATCAATGCACTTAACACGCCATAAATTTTTCCACCAGGTTTTGCAGCCGCTCTTTGTGCAACTTCTTTTTGAAACATGCCAATTACAACTGGCACTTCATCTTTCCAATCTAATATTTTAAATAAAATTTGTGTAGAAATATTATACGGAAAATTTCCAATAACGGTAAACGATTCATCAAAAGGTTTTTCTATATCTAAAAAGTTTTCGTGAATAATTTTATCTTTGAGTATAGGGTATTTTTGTTTGAGCAATGGTACTTTTTCATCGTCTAACTCTACTGCTTTAAAATTAATATTGGGTATTTTTATTAATTCCTTTGTAAGCGCTCCACCACCTGGCCCCACTTCTAGTAAATTTTTAAATGAATTTTCTTTAAGCGTGGCTACTATTTGCTTAATAATATTTTCATCTTTTAAAAAATGTTGGCCTAACGACTTTTTCAACTTTAACATGCTACAAAAGTAGCTTAATAAACGATAAATGTATATTTTGAACTTGTCTAAAAAATGCGTTTGAAACGGGTGTATTTATAATTGTCGCTATTCTATTTAATTTTCCACTATATAATTTTCACCGCAGAGAATTGGAGAACACAGAGTTTACGCAGAGTACCTCTGCGTAAACTCTTTTAACTTATTTCTCTGCGGT
>JAYTLA010000149.1:0-14941 GCA_043729825.1 Ferruginibacter sp. | reverse complement strand
GGCTCACCGCTTTTGCGACGCATTGTTTTATGAGCATCGGCTGCCATTTCAAAAGCCCTGCGTAGCAATATTTTATCACCTGGCTTTAAATTGGTTTTTAGTGCTCGTAATAAAGCCCTGTACTCACGCAGTATTAGTTTTTTCTCATCTTCTTCGCCAAGTGTATAAGGCATTACAATATTTTCTGTAGTTACATCCATGCATCACGAATTTACTGTAAAAGTTTTACAATGCGAAAAATTGGGGTGCATTAAAAATTTTCTTATCGGTTGGTGTCCCCACCAACTGAAATTTCTACTATATTTAAGAAACATTTTTTAGACCCTGTAATCCGTTAGTATACCAAATTCATCAATCCCATTTTCATAAAAGTTTGCGCTACTCCATCTATAATTTTCAGGTAAGTCAGCTAATTGCCATTTTTCTTTTACTGGGTTATTATGAATATACTGTAGGCGCTGAATGAAACTAGCTTCAAAAGTTAATGGTATTGCTAGTGGATCTCTTTTCCAGAATTGATATTGTCTATCAGATTTATCAACTTTGTATTTTTCTAATTCTATAGGATTACTAAGTTGCATTATTTTTTTAAATTGGTGAGCGGTAAATTTTGCAAAACTACCAGCTGGACTCTCTTTACCGTTTATATCAAGCATTTCCCAAATTAGATGTATGTGATTAGGCATTATAACAAAAGCATATATTTTTATTTTTTTGGCTTCTACTAAATATTTCCATGAATTGATTACTACCATTTTCATTTTATCTTCAGCCAATAAATGCTTGTGATCACAAATAGTATCTGTGTAAAAATAAGATTGCAAATGCCCCATTTGCCCTTGCCTTTTATATGGATTATTATTCATAAAGTAAAATTACTTCATTTCGGTTGGTGGGGATATCAACCGATAAAAAAATGTGGTCTTGTGTTTCGGTTGGTGGGGACACCAACAGATAAGAAAACAATGTGGTATTGCATTTCGGTTGGTGGGGACACCAACCGATAAGAAAACCCGTGGATTGCGACGTGGCTCGCAACAACCCAAAGGGTTGTACAATGTGAAAACATAATCTATTGCATAATAAAAGATGAATAAAGATTAACTGTTGAAAATAGCCCAGATAGGCAGTAGTAGCTCCCGCCATAAAACCTGCTTGTGGTATAAAAAGCTTAGCGGCGGGACTACTACAGATAGCTGGGAACTGAAGTTTATTACTGATTTGAAGCCCAATGCTTCTAATGTTTTACAACAAATTAGGGCAATCTACTACCCATTTATAAGGAAATGTTGTGAAAAACAGCTGAAAACAAATTTTTATAATTGATTGTTTTTTTGTCAAAAAGTATATTTTTGCAACGTATTAACTAAATATTACAAACATGTCAGACATTGCTACAAGAGTAAAAAAAATTATCGTTGATAAATTAGGCGTAGATGAAGCAGAAGTAACTACCGAAGCTTCTTTTACCAACGACCTAGGCGCAGATAGCTTAGATACCGTAGAACTTATCATGGAATTTGAAAAAGAATTCAATATTTCTATTCCTGACGAACAGGCTGAAACCATCACTACTGTTGGTCAAGCAGTAACTTATTTGGAAGAAAACGCTAAGTAATTTCTCATCCCTACAACTATTGGTTGTAGGGATATTTTTTAAATTTTACAGGCAATTTTTATGGCTTTAAAAAGAGTAGTAGTTACGGGCCTTGGTGCTTTAACTGCACTAGGAAAAACTGTTGAAGCATATTGGCAGGGACTCACCGATGGTGTGAGTGGATGCGATATGATTCAGCAATTTGATGCCTCAAAATTTAAAACTCGTTTTGCGTGTGAGGTTAAAGATTTTGACCCAACCGTATATCTTGACCGTAAGGAAGCAAGAAAAATGGATCGTTTTACACAGTTTGCTATGATAGCAACTGACGAAGCAGTAAAAGATGCAGGCATTACTTCAGATAATGCTAATCCAGATAGAGTGGGTGTGATTTTTGCCAGCGGTATTGGCGGCCTCATTACGTTTCAAGAAGAAGTAATGAATTTTGCCAGTGGCGATGGTACACCTCGTTTCAATCCATTCTTTATTCCCAAAATGATTTTGGATATTGCCGCAGGACAAATTTCTATGCGTCATGGTTTTCGTGGACCAAACTATGCTGTAGTAAGTGCTTGCGCAAGCAGTACCAATGCCATTATAGATGCGTTTGATAATATTCGTTTAAATAAAGCAGACATTATTGTAACAGGCGGAAGTGAAGCCGTAGTAAGCGCTGCTGGTGTTGGTGGTTTTAATGCCATGAAAGCCTTGAGCGAAAGAAATGATTCTCCACAAACTGCTAGCCGCCCATTTGATAAAGACCGTGATGGTTTTGTAATGGGCGAAGGTGCCGGTGTGCTTATTTTAGAAAGTTTAGATCATGCATTGGCTCGTGGGGCAAAAATTTATTGCGAAATAGCTGGCGGTGGAGCTACTGCCGATGCACACCATATAACGGCTCCTCACCCAGAAGGATTAGGTGCAAAAAATGTAATGAATGTTGCTCTTGCAGATGCAGGTATGCAACCCTCAGATATTGATTATATTAATGTACATGGTACATCTACCCCGCTTGGAGATATTGCCGAAACAAAAGCAATACTGAGTGTATTTGGCGATCATGCCTACAACCTTAATATTAGTGCTACAAAAAGCATGACAGGGCATTGCCTTGGTGCTGCTGGTGCGCTTGAAGCTCTTGCTTGCATACTTGCAGTTACTAGAGATGTGGTACCTCCTACCATCAATCATTTTACAGACGACCCTGAGCTAGATAATAAGCTTAATTTTACGTTTAACAAAGCACAACACAGAACCGTAAATGCTGCACTGAGCAATACATTTGGTTTTGGTGGGCACAATGCAAGTGTTATAGTGAAGAAATATAAAAACTAAGCCTCCCTAAACCCCTCCGAAGGAGGGGCTTAGAAGTCTGAAAGAATGCGACAGTATTTTAAAATTCTGTAGTACTTTAGTTAAAAAAAATCTTTTCTTTTTGGCCGAACAAAGAAGCAGCTATGGTCATCATCGTTGTAGCTTGCCCCTATGTTTGCGTAGGGGTCACTCACTTCATCGGCATACCTTACTTGTCCCTATATTTTTGTAGGGATTCATCTTTTATTATGCATTAGATTAAGTAGTAGAAGCCTCCTAAATCCCCCGAAAGGGGACTTGGAAGTCCTTGAAAATTAGAAAGAACTTTACAGTATTGTAGCGTGGCTCCTCTCCTTTGGAGAGGCGGGGGTGAGGTTTTTTTTAAAAATCTAAATTATCAAAGAGTTGCTTTTTTCTAATGCTATCATATTTATAACACAAAATATAAGGCATATCTTTCACCTAATCTCATCGGTTTCTCTCTCCGCCGATTGGCGGAAGGATAGGTGGGGCTTTGCCTTGCGGAATAATTGGTTTGGATTTTATTTTAGATTCTCTAAAATTTTTTCCTGTATCTCACTCATTTCTTCTGGAGCCACTTTTAATTTTTCTCTAGTAAAATTTAAATCATCTGCACTGTTCATAGGTACAAGGTGCATGTGTGCATGTGGCACTTCTAGCCCAATAACACTTATACCACAGCGCCTACAATCAAAAGATTTTTCTATAGCAGCGGCAATAGGTTTTGCAAACGATAATATTTCTTGCAAATAATTTTCTGGTAAGTCAAACATTTTATCTATTTCTATTTTTGGCACCACCAATACATGCCCTTTTACCAAAGGAAACACATCTAAGAATGCTAAAAAGTTTTCGTTTTCTTTTATTTTGTAACAAGGGATTTCGCCTTTTATAATTTTTGAAAATATGGTCATGAGAAAAGTTGAAGGTTAAAGGTTAAAAGTTCCGAATAATTTTTTGATGCATAAAAAACCCGTTCACTAATTTAATGAACGGGCTGTAAGTTCTGCAAATTTTTTTAAATAGAAATATCTTTCACTTCAAATTTTAACACACCAGCTGGCACTATTACTTCTGCCACTTCTCCTTTTACTTTGCCCAACAAACCTTTGCCTATCGGAGATGTTACAGATATTTTGCCAGCTTTTAAATCGGCCTCATTTTCAGAAACAATTTGATAGGTTACTGTTTTTTTAGTACCAATGTTTAGCAGAGTTACTTTTGTAAGTATGCTTACACGGCTAGTATCTATGGTACTTTCGTCCAATATTCTTGCAGTAGAAACGATGCCTTCTAAATAGTTTATTTTAGCCTCTAGTAAGCCTTGCGCTTCTTTAGCAGCATCGTATTCAGCATTTTCTTTCAAATCTCCTTTTTCTCTAGCTTCGGCAATAGCAGCACTAGCCGCAGGTCTATCTACCGATTTTAACCGGTGTAGGTCTATTTGGAGCTTGTCAAAATTTTCTTGTGTTACATAATTAGTATCCGACATAAAAAACATTTTAGCGTTTTACAAAAAAAAAATACAACGCTCCGTTTTTGGAAGCGTTGTAGATAATACAAATATAAGGTAATTCTTTTAAAAAGTTACATAAGGGTGTATTATAATTGTCACACGCAAATAATAGAGGTGTCACCTTTTTTATAGCTGTTCTATTCAAGAAAATCTTTAATGAAAGATGACACCTCTTACTACAATTTTAAATGCATCAACATAATCTATGCCTATTTTAATGCCTCTAACCTAGTTACGAGCACTTCACTCATTTTATAAAAAGCCTCGTGGCTATAGCCTGCAATATGTGGTGTAATGAGCACTTTTGGGTGGGCAAGTAAAAAATCTAGTTGTGTTCTTTGTAGTAGGGACAATGTTTCCAGCTTCTCGTTTTCGATTACATCTAATGCCACGCCACTTATTTTATCTTCCTCCAAAGCATTTATCAATGCTGTTGTATCTATCACATTTCCTCTTGATGTGTTTATGATAAATGGTTTATTCTGTAAGGCATTAAAAAATGTATCATTGGCCATATGTTTTGTTTCGTTGCTCAATGGCACATGAAAACTTATTACATCTGCGTACCTACATATTTGTTCCATTTCTGCTTCTCTAATAAATTGTCCACCAAAATCGGTTTTGTATTTATCATGCGCCAGCATGGTTACGTCAAAAGAGGATAATAATTTTGCAAAAGCTGCCCCAGTATTTCCGTAGCCAATTATACCAATTGTTTTTCCACTTATTTCTGAAGCACGGTTTTCGTCTCTTATCCATTTTCCTTCTTTTACTTCTGCAGCACTTTTTATAATATTATTCATCATGGTAAGTAGCATTCCCAAAGCGTGCTCTGCAACTGCGTTTCTATTACCTTCGGGGCTACTAATGCATGCAATGTTTTTTGAAGCTGCGTATTCAGTATCTATTAATTCCATGCCGCTACCAATTCTACCTATCCATTTTAATATTGGGGCAGCATCAATTATGGCTTTATCTATTTTTAATCTGGTGGTAACAACTAATCCAGTTGCTGTTTTAATTTTCTCAGCCAGTTCATCATATTTTATTTCTGGCAAATACAATACTGTTTGACCCTTTTTTTCAAAGGTTTCAATTAGATAAGGATGTACTTTTGCGGTAATTAATATCATTTTATACGAATTATAAATTAATTATTGCCCATTAAATGTGTCAGACACCTCTCACGCAGTCTATAATCTATTGTAGTTTTTAATAGGTGTCAGACACATTCATTGGACTCTTTAATATTTATAAATGGTATTATATAAAAGCGGTAACGCTTATTTCTACGTTTACATTTTTGGGCAGCCCTTTTACAGCTATTGTTTCTCTTGCAGGATAATTACCCAAGAAATAGCTACCATACACTTCGTTTACTTCTGCAAATAATGCCATATCGCTTAAAAAAATGCTGGTTTTTACAATATGCTCAAACCCTGCCCCAGCTTCTTTTAGCAAGATTGCAATATTTTTCATTACTTGATGTGCTTCTTCTTGAATATTACCAATGTGCAAATTGCCATCTGCATCTAGCGCTACTTGGCCCGATAAGAATAACATATTTCCTGTTTTCACCGCTTGGCTGTATGGTCCAATTGGTGGTGCGGCCTTATCTGATTTTATTATTATTTTACTCATTATTATTTATTTTTTATAACACAAATATATCCTCTTTATAGCACGTATTTTTGCAGAAAATTATATAATGACATTTGCGGTACTTGCTAATGATGCACAATGGGAGATTTTGAAAAATACAAATCCGTCTATAGAATGGAAAAGAATGAATGATTTACCCAGTTTTTTAGCCGAGAAAAATACGATTGTGTATTTTAATTTGCAGGATGATAGTACCAATATTGATTATAGTAATTTGAATGCGCCAGTTTTTATAAATAGTGTTACAAAAACCCTTTCGGTTATAAATGCAAAACAACACATTATTAGAATAAATGCATGGCAAGGTTTTTTGGAAAAAGAAATTTGGGAAATAGCTGGTTCGGTTACTACAGAAGTGGCTACTATAATAAAATCGTTGAACAAAAAATATATTACAGTAGATGATGAACCAGGTTTTGTAAGTGCCAGAATAATAGCCATGATTATAAACGAAGCCTATTTTGCCAAAGGCGAAAACGTAAGTACCGAAGCAGAAATTGATATTGCTATGAAGTTGGGAACCAATTATCCTTATGGGCCATTTGAGTGGGGCAAAATAATTGGTATTAATAATGTATATGAGCTATTAAAAAAATTATCTGAAACAGACGGACGCTATTTACCTGCAGCAGAAATGGAAAATGAAATCAAAAAACTAGCATGAGTTTTATTTTGAATATAGATACATCTTTAGAAACTGCATCGGTGAGTATTGCAAAAGACGGAACCATCTTATCTTTTCAAACAAACGATATACAAAAAGAGCACGCAAGATTTGTTCATGTAGCCATAACCGAATTATTAGCCAAAGAAAATTTAAAACCTTCGCAATTGGATGCAATCGGCGTAACATTAGGCCCAGGTTCATACACAGGCTTACGTGTGGGACTTTCTGCTGCAAAGGGATTATGTTATGCATTAAACAAACCACTCATTAGTGTTGGAACACTTGAAATGATGACAAAAGATGTGTTGATGCAGATTGACGATGCAACAAATATTTTATTTTGCCCTATGATTGATGCCCGACGTATGGAAGTTTTTTGTGCCATATATGATGCAGATTTAAAAAAAATAGCAGAACCGCACGCAATAGTGCTTACACCGCAATCGTTTGCAGAAAAATATGACAAAAATATGATTATGTTTTTTGGGAGCGGAATGGCGAAATGGAGAGATATAACAACTAATGCTAATGCGTCATTCACCACTACCAAATTCCTCCCTAAAGCTTTGGCTGCCTTGACTTTCAAAAAATTTTCTATTTCAAATTTCGAAGATTTATTTTCTTCAATTCCTCAATATTCGAAGTTCTTCTACACGCTATAGTAAAATTATTAACCATGTTTAACTTATAAAAGATTAATTACATAACAAAATAAATTACATTTGTTGTAATCAAATTACTCAACACTAAACCCCCGAAAACGAATGATCGCAACCCAAGAAAAGGTACAACTTAAAGTAGTATCTGAATCCGATGAAAATGTTTTAAAGGTAAACTACCACAATTTGAAAAAAGCAGCTTTAGTATTAAGGGCACTTAATCATAAGTTGAGACAGCAAATTCTTACCCTTATTGAAACAGAAGACAAAATTACCGTAACAGAAATTTATGTTCGCATGCGTTTAGAGCAATCTGTAGCTTCACAACATCTTGCTATTTTGCGTAGAGCAGGTATAGTAAGCACACAACGTGACGGTAAATTTATCTATTACACTGTTAACTATAAGCGTATTGATCAAATTACTGGCGTTACCGAAAGCTTAGTAGCTTAATTTTTTAGGAAAATGAAAATTATTTGCGGATGACACAATCATCCGCTTTTTTTATTTCGTAAATTTGCATTTTCAAAGAAAAAAAGATACATGTTTATTAAACAAATATATACCGCTTGTATAAGTGAGGCAGCTTACTACATAGAAAGCGAAGGCGAAGTTGCCATAATAGACCCACTGAGAGATATTGATGAATATATTGCTTTGGCAAAAGAAAGAAATGCAACCATAAAATTTATTTTTGAAACACATTTTCATGCAGATTTTGTGAGTGGGCATATAGATTTGAGCAAGGCAACTGGCGCTCCTATTATTTTTGGATCTGGGGCTAAAACAAATTTCAAAATAGAAAATGCAAATCATTTACAAGAATACAAATTAGGAAAAGTAACTTTTCAAGTGTTACATACGCCAGGCCATACGCTAGAAAGTTCTTGTTATTTACTCAAAGATGAAAACAATAAACCTAATGCTATTTTTACTGGAGATACATTATTTGTAGGCGATGTGGGCAGACCCGATTTGAGCAGTGGAGATTTGAGTAGCGAAGAACTTGCTGAAATTATGTTTGAAACACTCAAAGAAAAAATAATTCCATTGCCTGATGATGTAATTGTTTACCCTGCACACGGGCCAGGAAGCAGCTGTGGCAAAAACTTAGGGCCAAATACATTTAGCACTATTGGCGACGAAAAGAAAACAAACCATGCTTTGCAACCTCAAAGCAAAGAAGATTTTATAAAATCGGTAACCACTGGTTTAAATATTGCACCAGTTTATTTTGCTATTAATGCTTCTATAAATCAAAAAGGATATGACAGTATTGATGAAGTAAAAACTAAAGGCACTAAAGCATTATCAATAGAAGCATTTAAAAATTTAGCTAAGGAAGATGTAATTATTTTAGATACTCGGCATGCAAGTATATTTACAAATGCTTTTGTACCAAACTCAATATTTATAGGCCTTGAGGGTAGATATGCTGAGTGGGCGGGTAGTCTTTTATCGTTTGATAAAAAAATAATATTGGTAACAGAGCCAGGCAAAGAAGAAGAATCTGTAGTAAGGTTATCGAGAGTTGGGTTTGATAAAATGGTTGGATATTTAGATGGCGGTTTTGAAACTTGGAAAAATGCTGGAGAAAAAATAGATATGATTGTAGATGTGGAGGCAGATGAATTAATTATGGATTTGCCACACGATCCCAATATTACTGTATTAGATGTACGTAAAGAAACAGAATTTGCTGATGGGCATTTAGAAGATGCTTCTAATTTACCATTAACAGAAATGACAGATGTAACTTTACTAGCACAATTTGAAGAAACCGAAAATATTTATGTGCATTGTGCTGGCGGATATAGAAGTGTAATAGCAGCTTCTATTCTTAAAAAAGAAGGCATACACAATATTAGAAATGTATTGGGAGGTTGGGCTAAAATAAAAGAAGAAAAAGGCGCAAAGATTAAAAAAGAACCTAGTGTGTTGAATTAGAAAATCCGAAATTATTTTTGAACAAAAGATTGCAAAAATCTTTCTACGACGTAGGTACAAACTTGCCCTGCGGGGCTTTGTAAGCTATAATCGCAACCATGTGTTGCATAATTAAATGTTAGATAATAATTGGGCACGTTCAACTCATTTAATCTTTTTTGAAGGTGCTCTGGATGCACATGAAAAACTAGTGGGTCAATTTCTCCATGTATCATAAGGGTTGGTGGCGATGCAACATCTGCATGATGAACCGCACTAATCTCCTTAAATTTTTCAGGTACATCTTTGTATAAACCTCCTAAATAATTATTGTAAATTTCGTTATTGTTTAATACGCCTGAATTAGGGGGTAGCTGGCCTGCCCACACCATATCTGCAGGGCCATAATAACTAATTACGCCTTTTATATTTGGCATGTGCAAATTGTATGCTGCATTCAATGCTACTTGCGCTCCTGCACTTCTACCAAGCAAAAAAATATTATTTGTATCAATATTGTACTCCTTTGACTGGTGCAAAAAATAGTTGATGGCGTCTTTAGTGTCTTCTACTGGAGCTGGTGCTTTGTAAGCGGGTGCAAGTCGATAATTTATGGCCGCTACATTATAACCTTTTGATGCAAGATAACTATTGAGTTCTGGCAATTGCTTGTTATCTCCACTTTGCCAAGAACCACCGTGGATAACAATTACAAGAGGAGATTGTTTGCTGATTGTTGATGCGTAAAAATCTAAGGATAAATTTTTTGTACCAATATTTTTATACGTAATCGTTTTAAAATTCATGTTTAAATTGCGGCCAAACATTTTTGCAAAACTAAATACAGGCGGCAACGAAGATTCATCTTTTACTGGAAATATTTTTTGTATATCTGATACATTACTTTTCTTTTTATATGCTTCCATAATGGGCAAGGAGAAAATAATAAATGCAATGCTACTAATTGCAGCAATGGAAATAGGAAATTTTTCAGCTTTTATTCCTACAAAAAATAATACAAAAGCCAATAACATTGGCACATAAGGAAAGCTAGTAAGCCCAACCGCAAGCTTCCACAAAAAACTATGAGGCGCAGGAAAAATAATTAGTAAAGAAGCAAGTATTAACAGTATGGCAAAAGATAGTTTAATCATACAGTTCAATATACGATTTATTGAAACAAAAAATCTAAACTACTTTTCTTAATTTAATAATATGCATCCAATTTAATAAAAGTATGACAGGGTATGTAGGATCAAACTCAAACCACTTTTTAGCAAAGTTAGCGGTGTTGGGGCTTTTGTGATGATTGTTTTGAAACAATTCTCCAAACATTAAAAAATCTAACGGTAAAGAATTTTTGCTATGGTCATCGTTATCAAAATTACTATAGCCATATTTATGCCCACACCAATTTACAATAGCACCATGTACTGGCCCCATAAAAAAATGTATTGGCAACAAAACAAATACCCACCAAGCTGTAGCAAATTTTAAATAAAACAAAAAATACAATACAGCAAAACCAATACGAAACATCCACAAGTTGGTTATCTTATCTAAAAAAGTCCATTCTGGGTAATTGCCTATAAATGCTTTTTCTGGTTGTACTTTATACTTTGCATAATCCAAATAAATATCTTTTGTTTGCATGGTCATTTGCCATACATCTTTAAAAAAATGTGGCGAGTGGGGGTCCTTCTCTGTATCACTATAGGCATGATGCATTTTGTGCAAAATTGCATATGCACGAGGATTTAAGAACGACGAGCCTTGAACAATAACCGTAAGGCCATAGAAAAATCGTTCCCAAAATTTGTTCATCGTAAACATTTTATGCGAGGCGTAACGATGTAAAAAAAATGTTTGGCAAAATAGAGATAAGAACCAATGGAGAAGAAAAAATATAAGAATAATCATTATGTATAGAGTGCGTTGATAGAGGTACGAAAAAAATGTATGCAAAGATGCAGCTATAGATCCGTATTAAAAATAAAGATGATAACATTTTATTCTATTGGCTATACAAGAGCACTTTAACATTGATAAAATTGCTAGCAATTTTTTGCAACATTACTTTATTTCACTTTTTACGGGTAGAATACATTTTCTGAAAATAAAAAGGCTTCCTCATTTCGAGAAAGCCTTTTATAGTTTAGTGAATTTTTTTTATTGAGGAACTACTGCGCTTATTAATTTGTGGTGAACCATTATAGATGATGTTCCATTTAAATCAGTGTAACTTACGCTTTCTATTAAGCCCACACCTTTTGCCATGTATTGATCAATATGCATATACGGTGTTGCACCATAGTTTGCAGAAGTTACATCTTGGCGTATTTGTATTACATCGTTGTATGTAATGCCAGATACAGTTCTTGATAAACCTTTGGCAATAATTGTATAATCGTTTATTTCGTTTGGGTTATTTGGCAGTTCTAAAACATCTCTCCATCTTGCACCTACTGGCTCATTTGATTTAATAATGGTAAATTTATAAAAAGGTACTACTGCATTTGTTTGTGTATTTATGTTTAACACAATTTGTGTTGTTACTCCATTTTTACTATTAAAAAAAGTTACTTGATTGTAAGAACTTTTAATTTTTTGATATGTTTTATTCTCAATAGTTGTATCTCCTAAATAAGTAACTGTATAATCATTTGGCGTACCACTTAAATCTGTACCAGTAGATAAAGTGCCTCTTGTATCTGTATAATGATATTCCGACCCTGTACATACTGGAAAATAAGGACTGGCTTTACAATTGTTTACGCCAAGTGCGTTGGTAGTTGTTGTGGTATTAGTTTGTGATAATGAGCCATATTCTGCACTAAAATCTTTTTGGCAAGAAGTGAATAAGGCAACAGCAGCGAGGGCTGCAAAAAATCTGGTTTTCATAAAATGTTAGTTGGTTTTTAAAGCTGATGCAATCGGATTTTTTATAATTGCAATTGGTTTCGCTATAAACTCAGATTTTAAAATAATATTGTATAAATAGCCTCAAATTTTCGAAAATCATAGTAATACTAAGGGTTGTAGAAGAATAACTACCATACTGAAATAGATAAAAGCAAAGTGAAATTCATCAATTTTATATAGCCTAAAGAAAATAAAAGCCTAGCAAGCTTTATATTTGCAGCTATGGCAAATGAATTGAACAACTTCGCAGAGATAATTTCTCATTGTAAAGAATATGGATACATTTTTCAAAGTAGCGAGCTATATGATGGACTTGCAGCCGTGTATGATTATGGGCAAATGGGTGCGCAGCTCAAAAAAAACCTACGAGATAGCTGGTGGAAAAGTATGACACAGTTAAATGATAACAACATCGTTGGTATAGATGCAGCCATTTTTATGCACCCTACGGTTTGGAAAGCTAGTGGACACGTAGATAGTTTTAGCGATCCCATGATTGATAATAAAGACAGCAATAAAAGATATAGGGTAGATCATCTTATTGAAGGATTTGCAGAAGAGCAGTCGGCAATTGGCAATGAGCAGTTAGCAAAAGATATTCTTGCTGCTATGGATGCATTGATAGCTGCTAGTGATTATGCGGGGTTGAAAAAATTAATAGAAGATAATAAAATAAAATGCGCTGTAAGTAAAACTTGTAATTGGACAGAGATTCGTGAATTCAATTTAATGTTTAATACAAAAATTGGGGCACTGGCAGATGAAGCGGATACGATTTATTTACGCCCAGAAACCGCACAAGGCATTTTTGTAAATTTTTTAAATGTGCAAAAAAGTGGAAGGATGAAAATACCATTTGGTATTGCACAAACAGGGAAAGCGTTTAGAAATGAAATTGTAGCCCGTCAATTTATTTTTAGAATGCGAGAGTTTGAACAAATGGAAATGCAATTTTTTGTTCGCCCAGGTACGCAAAAGGAATGGTACAACTATTGGAAAGAAACTCGTAAAGCTTGGCATGAAAGTATTGGTATTCCTGTGGAGAAATTGCGTTTTCACGACCACATAAAATTGGCGCATTATGCAGACATGGCTTTGGATATTGAATTTGAATTTCCATTTGGTTGGAAAGAATTGGAAGGCATACATAGCCGTACAGATTATGATCTTACACAACATGCAACTTTTAGTAAAAAGAAAATACAATATTTTGATAACGATTTAAACGAAGAGGGAAAACCTTACGGCAACTACACTCCTTTTGTGGTAGAAACCTCGGTAGGACTCGATCGTTTATTTTTAACGGTGATGAGTCTTGCATACCAAAATGAAAAATGGACAAAAGAAGATGGTACAGAAGATGGAAGAGTGGTATTGAAAATTCCTGCAAAATTGGCACCTACAAAATTGGCTATTTTACCTTTGCTAAAAAAAGATGGTTTGCCAGAAATTGCAACGGCATTAGCAAATGAATGCAAACAAAGCTTTCATTGTTTTTACGAAGAAAAAGATGCTATTGGAAAACGCTACCGTCGTATGGATGCGATTGGAACACCATTTTGTGTAACGATAGATCATCAAACAAAAGAAGACAATACTGTTACAATAAGATATAGAGATGATATGAGGCAGGAGCGGATTGCCCTGAGTGAAGTGAAGGGTTTAGTGGAAAAATTGATTGGGTGATTTTGAATTTATAAAAAAGGGAAAAATTGATTGGGTGATTTTGAATTTATAAAAAAGGGAACGATTAATTGGTTCCCTTTTTCTTTTCTACCCGTACAACTCAGAGTGCACCGCTTTCTTATCATAACCCAATCCAACAATTTTTATTTTAGCCTCATCTATCATTGCCTTCCAGCCACAAAGCATAAAATTGGCAGCGGGGTTATTCTTTTCTTTTAGAATATTTTCATACACTGCATGTACATATCCATTTGCACCTTCCCATTGCTCACGACTTAATGTGGGTATGTAATGAAAGTCTGGCATAGTATTGCTTAGTTCTTTCAATTCTTCAAAATACAATAAATCTGCTTTTGTACGACAACCAAAAATTAAATAAATATTTTTATGCGAAAGACTGAGCAATTTTATTTGATGCGCCATGCTACGAAATGGTGCAATACCAGTGCCAGTACAAATTAAAAACAAATCGTTTTCTAAAGCATGCTCATGCAATGTGAAAACACCAACAGGGCCACGTAAGGTAATTTGCGAACCTTCTTTTATTTCGTTAAATAAATATGTTGTACCTGCGCCGCCATCTAAATGAACAATGCATAATTCAAAAACGTTTGTACCATTTGGCCAACTTGCTATGGAATAACTGCGCAATCTTTTTGCAGGTTTTTCATCAATAGGTAAATCCATGGTTACAAATTGCCCTGGTTTAAAATCGAATGCTTCGTCTTCGGGCATTTGAATAAAAAAACGACGGGTATTGTAGGTTTGTTGTTCTATTCGAATAACAGTTGCGGTGCGCCAAGGTTGTAGCATGTAGTAAGTTTTATGTAAGTTAAGGTTTTTACAGAATTAAAGACTATTTAAACTTAACATAAACTTAACTTTAAATAATAGTTTGAAAATCAAAATAAAATACTATTTTTATAAAAAATTATATATTATGAATTTAATCAAAATCAATCACCAGCCCC
>JAYTLA010000148.1:0-5309 GCA_043729825.1 Ferruginibacter sp. | reverse complement strand
TAAATTTTATAGAATTCACGCCAACAAAGTTATCCCTATCTGCCATTTGGCAAAATTATGAAATGTTGCGACTTAAACGCCTATACCTATAAATTAATTGAATTACAATTTAAAAGCTAAGTATGGTTGGAATAGAAACTTTTACATTATACAAATGAAGAAACAGGCAACAATACAAACCACCTACCAGATCTGGCAATATAATCTTCCTATAATTTACAAAACAGCGACAATTTTTTGTCGCTGTTTTTTTATCTTTACTGTATGAACAAAAACATTGCCAGCCTCTTTAACATAGCCTCCAAAAATAAACGTACAATTATTGGCTTAATGAGTGGTACATCTCTCGATGGGTTAGATATTGCTTTATGCGAAATAGAAGGCTCGGGTGTAAATACGATTATTCAATTAAAAGAGTTTACCACAGTAGATTATACATCGGCATTTAAAGAAACCATTAAAGAAATTTTTAGCAAACAAATAGTGTACTTGGAAAAACTCTGTTTACTTAATGCAAGTATGGGCACTGTGCATGCGCAGATGGTAAATGAAACGTTGAAAAAATGGAATATAAAAAATTGCGATGTAGATATCATTGCTAGCCATGGGCAAACCATTTATCATGCACCAAAAATTTTACACAAAAAAGCGGAATTCGAAAATGCAACGCTACAAATTGGCGATGGCGACCATATTGCTGTAGGTACTGGCATTATTACGCTTAGCGATTTTAGGCAAAAACATATTGCTGCAGGCGGCGAAGGTGCACCATTAGCTGTTTACGGAGATTATTTGCTCTTTAGTAGTTTAGATGAAAATAGAATAATGCTAAACATTGGTGGCATTGCCAATTTTACTTTTTTAAATGGCGAGTTGGATGCCAGCAAAATGTTTAGTACCGATGTAGGACCTGGTAATACGCTCATGGATGCTGTAATACAAAAAAACTTCGAAGGGAAATATTTTGATGAAAATGCAAGTATTGCAAGGCAAGGAAAAATTAATGATGCATTATTGCATCAATTAAAGCAAAATGATTTTTTTAAAAACGAATTTCCTAAAACTACTGGCCCTGAGTTATTTAATATTACTTATTTAGATCTGGCACAAGAAAAAAGCAATACAAAACATTTATCGCTGCAGGATATAATGGCAACACTTTGCAAATTTAGCGCAGATGCAATTGTAGATGCATTATTGAGTTGTATAAAAAATGAGCAATTCATCATTTACACCAGTGGAGGAGGTATACATAATCCTTTATTGATGCAGCATTTAAAAGAACAATTGCCAAATGCTATTTTTAAATCTACTAGCGAGTTTAATTTAAACCCTGATGCTAAAGAAGCTATACTTTTTGCTATACTTGCCAATGAAGCTTTATGTGGTGGCGAAACATATTATGGAGACACTACACCGAGTGTGAGTATGGGCAAGGTAAGTTTTCCTTCTTAAATTGTTAAATGGTTTAATTGTTAGTTTGCAAACTGAAAAATTCTTTTTGCCAACTGCCAACTTCCAACTGCTCACTTCAACGCATCCATAGCTTTTTTCACAGTACCATTTTTTATTAAAAGTGTTTTCGCTTTTTCATAATCCTGCATACCAGTTTTTTCCATCAGCATTTTTGTACCACGGTCAATGAGTTTTTCGTTGCTCAGTTGCATGTTCACCATTTTATTATCTTCTACACGGCCTATTTGTATCATGATAGAGGTAGAAATCATATTCAAAATTAATTTTTGAGCTGAGCCACTTTTCATGCGTGTGCTACCTGTTACAAACTCTGGGCCTACTATTACTTCTATGGGAAAATTGGCGTGAGTACTTATGGGCGAGCCTGGGTTACAACTTATAGAACCTGTAACGATATTTCTTTTTTGACATTCTTGCATAGCGGCAATAACGTAGGGTGTAGTGCCACTTGCGGCAATTCCAATTACCACATCTTCATCATTAATATCGTGTGCTTCTAAATCTTTCCAGCCTTGCGTAAGGCTATCTTCGGCATTTTCTACGGCGTGTTGTATTGCTTTTTCACCACCAGCAATAATGCCAATAATTAAACCATATGGCATACCAAATGTTGGTGGAATTTCGCTTGCATCTAATATACCCAACCGACCACTTGTGCCTGCGCCTATGTAAAAGAGTCTACCACCTACCAACATTTTATCTACAATAATGTCTATTAATTTTTCAATTTGTGGAATAACTTTAGCAACAGAAACAGGAACAGATTGGTCTTCCACATTCATGTTTGTGAGCAACTCAATTACACTCATTTTTTCTAAATTATTGTATTTGCTTGATGTTTCTGTAACCTTTATAAAATCTGGCATTCGAATTTTTTTTGAGATAGAATCAATGTAATTTTATGAGATTTGGTTTCAAAGTGCTAAACGTGCATATGAAATTATTATTTAGTTACACCCTTATGTAAATTTTCTTTTTATCCAATAACCATGCTAAAAACCACATCATAGCTATAAAACAAAGTGCATAAATAAATGAACCGAATTTTGGCTCTACTGGTAATATAGCTTTGCATACATTTTCATAAAACCAATTGAAAGGTGTAATGAAGTTTTGGCTGCCATCTTTTTCTAACCCATCTTTTATTCTTATCAATCCCATGAGCCTCGGCAATATACCACTCATTACAAAGATAAACAGTGCATTTTTTCCAAATACATCAAAAAAACGAGTCCATGCGCCTTTTATATTTTTAAATTCTATTAAGTATATTAAAACAGATAAAACTAAAGTAGCCAGGCCAGTAGTATAAATGGTATAACTGCTTGTCCATATTTTTTTGTTAATTGGAAAAAACATGCCCCATGCTAAACCGGTTACAATTAAAACACAACCTGCTACAAAAAGGCCATTAAGCATTTCTGCCGTTTTACCTTTTTGCAAAATATAATTACCAACTAAATATCCAAAAATTACTTGAACTATGGCAGCAAAAGTGCTCATCAATCCTTCGGGGTCAAACGGTACTCCTTCGCCAAGATATAAATGTTTTTCACCTAAAATCGCTTTATCAAAATTAGTACCAAACCAATCTGCAAGGCTGTAAGGGTCGCTTATATTGCCTGAAAGACATAAGAACCAGTAGCTAAATAACATTATAGCGCTTACTACAAATGAACCACGCACTTTAAAAAAAAGAATAATAACTGAGGCAAAGAAATAACAAAGCGCAATGCGTTGTAGCACTCCAAAAATTCTTAAATTTTCGTAATGCTTTCCTATCAAATTACCATCATCATCATATTTCATAAATGGAAAACCATTTAAAAATAATCCTATAAAAAAAATGAGTAGTGTTCTTTTAATAACTTTTGTCCAAAATACTTTGTTGCCTGCAGCTTCTAATTTTGGCATTACAAAAGCCATTGCATTGCCCACGGCAAAAAGAAAAAAAGGGAAAACCAAATCGGTAGGTGTGCAGCCATGCCATTCTGCATGGTCGAGTGGTGCATAAATATGCCCCCAACTACCGGGGTTGTTTACCATTATCATTAATGCTACAGTAGCACCACGAAATACATCTAGTGAGAAGAAGCGTTGGTTCATGTGAAATATTTATCCTATTGGCAAAAAATCTAAACAAATAAAATAAATGTACAACATGATAATAAGAATAACAAGCTATTTATCTGAATAATAAGAAAAAGGAATTATTTATTTTAATATTTGACAAGAAACAAAAAAAAGCCCTCGCTTTTAACGAAGGCTAATTAATTTATGCGGAGAGCTAGGGATTTGAACCTAACCCTACAATCCTTTATTAATAGCTATTTCATATTATCATTCTTTGCAGGTCTCGTTAAAGTCTCGTTTTACTTTAAAACCAATTTACAAAAGTCTATACGTTTTGTACTGCTAAGATAGTGAAAATTAGGTAGCTTTTGGCATTAAATTTAAGCGTTTAATACCTCCTTTACAGATTGTGCAGATAGCCCTGTGTACTGGCAAAATTCATCTATTGAAACTAGTTGATGCTCTTGCTTGCTAAACTTTACTTTAATCTTTTTAATAACATCTCTTCCCCAACGCTCACTCTTGCCTGTTACAATCTGAACATCTTTTGGGTAAATACAAATCCTTTCCATTGTTTGAATACTGTTGTTATACATTATCTATGCTTTTGCTATACTTCAAATATTTATTAACTCACTACAAATTTACTATTCTTTTTATTGGAATTAAAAGTATTTCATGGAAATATCGGCAGAAACGGAATACATCGGAAGTGCTTGTTTGGTGCAGCTTACAAAGCAATATATTTTTGGATTGCAATTGAATTACTAACCAATTAAATTCTAAAAAATATACAATGGCAAAGTTAAAAGGCTTATTAAAAATTGAAGGAACATTAGACAATCTTACCTTCTATAAAACGCAAGATGGACATCTTGTAAAAACCAAAAGTGGTGTATCTGGGCAAAGAATAGCAAGCGACCCTGCATTTATTCGTACCCGTGAAAACGGTGCAGAATTTGGAAGCTCTGCAAGTGCTGGTAAATTACTTCGTAATGGTGTTCGTAATTTAATGATGAACGCAAGTGATAACCGTGTTACTAGTAGAATAACTCAAATAATGACACAGTTAAAAAACTACGATACAACCTCAGCTAGAGGTGCAAGAACGGTAGGTATAGGCATAGCCGACCCTTTAGCTGTGGCAACAATAAAAGGCTTTGATTTTAACAATAAAGCTACTTTAGGTAGCGTATTGTTTGCTCCTTACACAGTTGCAACTGCAACTGGTAAAATTGATTTTGCAGCATTTACGCCACTCAACGATATTTTTTATCCAATTGGTGCAACTCATTTAAGCATGAAAGCAGCTTATGCAAATATTGATTTTGCAAATGATGTAAGTGCCATAGAATATAGCCCTGTTCAAAACATTGCTATTGATGGAACGAATACACCATTTAGTTTAACCCCTGCCGCTGTGCCTGCTGGTGCAGGTACTAAACTTTACTTTTTGACAATAGAATTTTTTCAAGAAGTAAACGCAGTACAATACCCTTTAAAAAATGGTTCTTACAATGTGTTGAACATTGTTGAAGTAGCATAAAAATTTGTATCATTCTTCGTTAAAGCCTGCCTATTCTTAGGTGGGCTTTTTTAATTTTAAGAATATTGTATACTTAAAACTATGCCTTTGTGTGGTTCATCATTTAAAATATTATTGTCTAAAAAAGTATTTGTAAAATTATTAGAAGCTTCAAATAATTTTTGTGAAATGAAAATATGGTCTATGCAATTTTCAATATTTTCGGTACTGCGGT
>JAYTLA010000147.1:0-1093 GCA_043729825.1 Ferruginibacter sp. | reverse complement strand
GGCTACCTTCATGCCAGGCGCAGGCGTGGTGGGGAAAGTGTCAATAAAAGCGGCAGAACCAGCGGTAACGGCTGCCCCCAAAGTCATCGCCACCGCATTGGGGTTAGTGATGCTAATGGTTAAAGTGGATGGCGTATTGGCCACAATATTGATGGGGCTAAAGGTTTTTAACACCACTGGCGTCTTAAGAATAATCGTGCTGTCTGCAGCATTATCATTGGCGGTATTGAGTTCGCCGCCACCAGAAACCGTGGCTTGGTTCACCAGCGGTGTGCTGGCACTGGCGGCTACGTTTACTGTTAAAGTAATCGCCACATTAGCTGCTGCATTTAGCGCGGTAGTGCGGTTACAGGTCACCACTTGGCCAGTCGCTGTGCAAGTAAACCCTGTACCCACGCCAGACACAAAAGTTAAGCCAGTAGGCAAGGTGTCGGTAACAGTGATTGTGCCAGCGCTGTTGGCACCACCTATATTGTTCACAGTTAAGGCATAAGTGGCGTTGGTCTGACCTTGAAAAAAATTGCCTGTGTGTGTTTTGCTAATGGTGAGGTCTGACTTTTTATTAATTATGGTGGAATCTGTCGCGGTATTGTTTGCCAAATTGGCCTCGCCACCGCCAGCCACCTTCACGCTATTTACTAACGGTGTAGTGGCAAGGCTGGCCACATTCACAGTTAATGTAATTGGCGGGTAACTTGCCGCAGCGGCTAATGCGTCGCTACGCGTACAAGTGGTGACTAGGTTTGCAGGTGTAGTAATCGTGCAAACCCAACCAGTGCCAGCGGCAGCAGTGGCCACCATGCCTGTTGGCAAGGTATCGGTCACGGTAATTAAGCCACTGGTATTAAAATTGCCTACGTTACTGGCTGTAATGGTGTATTGCGCGCCAATTTGCCCTTGGCCAAAACTGCCTACATGGCTTTTGGTGACGGTCATATCGGGCATTTGCAGCAAAGTGGTTCTAGCGGAGCTTGCGCCTGTAGTATTTTGCGTAGATACAATTTTAGCCGTGTTGGTTACTGTGAGGTTAGTACTGCCGACGGTTTGCAAATCAAAAGTAATCGCGCCGCCTTGCCCTACGTTTAGCTTTGGA
>JAYTLA010000146.1:0-5038 GCA_043729825.1 Ferruginibacter sp. | reverse complement strand
TAATAATGAAACATTGTTGCTACGAAAAACGACCCAATAGAATTAATATGACAGATTTGTATAAAAATATAAAAAGTTAACTTGACGCCAATGCGCATTGTGCGGGATCGAAGGTGGGTTAATTATTTATACACTTATTTTATGCACCGCCTTCGACAAGCTCAGGCTGACAGTAAAATTATCAAACCATTATTTAAGTTTTCTATAAAAAATATGTAATCTCAAAAATAATTGCTTTTATTTTTCACCGCAATAATTTCCGCAGCAATACTAATGGCAATTTCTTGCGGGCTTTGGCTACGAATAGCTACACCTGCAGGTTGCAACAAAGCTGTTAATTTATTTTGATCTATTCCTTTTGCTACATATTCTTTGTAAAGTGTTTGTAATTTGGTTGCACTGCCAAGCATTTTAAAATATGCAAATTTTTTATTGTACAATGCATCAAATGCAATAGCATCTGTTCTATAACCCAATGTCATAGTAATTACAAAAGTATTGGGTGTTTCATTTATTACATTTGTCAGCTCACTATAATCTTTTACAATAATTTTTTGTGTAGCAAATTCATTTTTATTAATGGTAGATAAGTTTTCTCTTGTATCATATACTGCAATATCAAAATCCATTTCGCTCATCAATTTACTTAGGGCTAAAGAACAATGTCCGCCCCCAATAATGTGTAGATAATATTTTAAATGTAGGTTTTCGTTATAAAGCCAATCTATTTCGGAGTTAAAATAAAATGCATAATTATTTTTTAATTTTTCAGCAGATGCTGTAATGCCTTTTGGTGAAAGACCTATGGATAAAGCATTTCCATTAACAATCTTTTCAATTGCAGAAGCATCTTCTTTTTTAACGCTGTATAAAAAAATACTTTGTTCGCCGCTGCATATCATACCGCTTTGGTTGGTTGCCGCTTCTTTATGATGCAATTGTTTTTTTATTAAATTAATTGCTTTCCCTTCTTTTAAATGTTCTTTTACAAGTTCTACCAATTTATGTTCCATTATTCCTCCACCTATAGAACCTTCCATAGCACCAGTATTATTTACAGCCATAAAAAAACCTTGCCGTCCAGGGCTACTACCTTTACTTTCTAATACATACAACAATGCTACAGCAATATTATTTGTAATGCTATCTAAAATAAATTGCCAAGTGTTTTTTTGTTGTGGAGTCATATATTCTCTTTTCTAAAACCAGTCTGCTAAATGTGCCAGACAGCTCTCTTGTAGTCTATGAATATTGTAGTTTTAATAGGTGTCAGACACTAACAAGCAGCACCATTAAAAAATCAATTGCTTTTTTGATGCAAATTCATCAACAGCTTTTCAGGTGTCATAGGCGCATCAAAAGCAATATTTGCAGATGGGTTAAAAGCAAGTACAGCATTGCGCAAAGAAAAATAAGCACCAATACCATACATAAGTGGTGGTTCACCAACAGCTTTACTTTTTAACAATGCCAAGTTTTCTTTTTCAGTTTCTAAAAAATGAATATCCATATTTTTAGGCGCACTGTATATATCGGGTACTTTGTATGTGCTTAGTGCATTCGATTTTAATTTTCCATTTTCATCATACACAATTTCTTCCATTGTCATCCACCCAATGCCTTGTACAATGCCACCTTCGCATTGCCCCATATCTATTTTATGGTTCATCGTTTTGCCACAATCGTGTACTACTTTCACTTCATCTATTTCATAAATACCTCTTTGGCAATCCACCGTTGTTGTAATAATACTAGTACCAAAAACATGGTATGCAAATGGATGACCTTTTTCTATAGTGTTGTCAAAATGAATATCAGGAGGTGTGTAATGTGCATGTTCGCTTAAGCTAATTCGCTTTTCATAAGTTGCAAATATTAATTTTGCCCAAGTTAATTCTGTAGCCACATTGTTTACATATACCACTTCATTTGCTATAGCAATATTTTCCGATTCGGTATTTAATACTTTTGCGGCCATTGCTGTAAGTCTTTGCAACAAACCATTACAAGCTATCTCCGTTGCTTTACCATTAAGGTCAGCCGTGGCACTTGCAGCAGTAGGCGATGTATTGGCTATGCGATAGGTATTGGTGCTGTGTACTTTTATTTTATTGATATCTATATTAAAAATTTGTTGTGCTGCTTGTGCAATTTTTGTATTTACGCCTTGCCCCATTTCTACCGCTCCAGTGCTTATGCTTATGCTTCCGTCTGTATATATGTGTACCAATGCACGAGCTTGGTTTAGCATTGTTTTGGTAAATGATATTCCAAAACATATCGGCATAATCGCAATTCCTTTTTTATAATTTTTATTATTGGCATTAAATGTATTCACATCTTCATACATTTTCCCTATATCAAATGTTGCATTAGCAGCATTCCAACATTCATTTGCTTCACTCACTGCTTTTTGTCCGTAAGGAAAAACATCATTGGTTTGCAATAAGTTTTTTTGCTGAATTTTATATGCAGGAATATGTAAGGCTTCGGCCACTTTTGTAATGGCAGCTTCTATTACAAACATACCTTGCGGCCCACCAAAACCTCTGAAAGCGGTATTGGGCGGCAAGTTTGTTCTACAACTATATGCAATGGCTTTTACATTGGGCACATAATAAGTATTGGTACAATGAAACAATGTACGCTCCAATATTGCAGGCGATAAATCTGCCGCTGCCCCTGCGTTTTGGTAAAACGACACTTCGTATCCCAATATTTTTAAATCAGCATCTAATCCAATTTTATAAAACGAAGTATATGGATGTCGCTTACCTGTCATACGCATATCATCCATTCTATGCAGAGAAAACTTTACAGGCTTTTGCACAATGTATGTACCCAACGCACACATAACAGCCCATGTAGTAGCTTGGTCTTCTTTGCCACCAAAGCCGCCACCCAAGCGCACGGTATCTACTTCAATTTTATGCATGGGCACATTTAAAACTTTAGCTACAGTGCGCTGTACTGCTGTTGGCCCTTGCGTGCTTGAGTGAATGAGCAATTGTCCGTTTTCGTTTGGTATAGCGTAAGCTCCTTGTGTTTCAATATACAAATGTTCTTGCCCGTTGGTATTTGTTTTGCCTTCGTAAATATGTGTACACTTTTCCCAAATGGTATTTATTTCTCCCATTTGAAATATGCGAGGCGGCACAATCAACTCTCCTTTTTCTTTTGCTACTACGGGGTCGGTAATGATGGGCAATGCTTCAAATTGTACTTTTATTAATTTGGTAGCAGCATTTGCTATGGCATCTGTTTCTGCAATTACCAATGCAATGGGCATTCCACAAAAATGTACATGATCGCTTGCTAGCAATTCTTCATCAGAAATAATACCACCTATTTGATTTTGCCCAGGTATGTCTTTTGCAAAAATAATTTTTACCACACCTTTCAATTTTTCTGCTGCGCTTGCATCTATGCTCAATATTTTTCCATGTGCAATGGGCGAATCAAACACAGCTGCATACAAAGTGCTTTGCATAATAGCAATATCATCTAAGTAAATAGATTTGCCCGTTACGTGTTGGTGAATATCCGTATTGCCGTTGTATGTATGTGTTGCTAATGTGCTACTCATGTTTATTTATTTTGCAAATCGAAATGCAGTTTTATTAATTGCTGCAACAATAAAGATTTGTATGCTGCTGTTCCTCTAGCATCGCTTATGGGCGAAATATCTGTTGGCACTATTTGCAATGCCGCTTGTATATTTTCCTCAGATATTTTTTTACCTGTTAAAAAAGCATTGGTTTTTGATAAAAGCATTGGCACAGGACCTACGCCGCCTGCAGAAATATGCACATCCATTATTGTATTGTCTTTTACAGACAGATGAATAGCAGAATTTACACTTGCAATATCTAAATGTGTGCGCTTACAAACTTTTTCAAAATTGAAAAAGCCAGCAGGTTTTGTAAAAGTAAAATGTGTAAGTTCTTCTTCAAAAAGTTTGTCAATATTTTTATAACCTTTGTAAAAATCTTTAAGCGCTACTGTTCTTGTAGTATTTGTTTTACTATTTTGAAAATGCAATTGTGTATTTAATGCCAAAAAGAAAATGGTAAAATCGCCAATGGGCGATGCGTTTATAAAATTACCTGCAAACGTAGCCATATTACGTATGGGCGTACTCGATACCAATTTTACAATTGCTGCAAGATTCGGAAAAGCATTTTTTATTATTGGAGATTCTGCAAAGTTAGTAACATTTGTACCTGCACCAATTTCTATTTGGCCATCTTTCTCTACTATGTAATTTTTATTTTTTAAAATAGAAAAATGTAAATTAGCATCAACTAAATCTGTATGTTTTTGTACATATAAATCTGTACCGCCACCAAGAATGTAATGAAAATCAGATTTAATATAAGCTTCAGTTTGCAAATCTTTTAACCGACTAGCAATACCATTAAAATATTGCGGTACAATTTTATTTTCAATAGCAAAATCAATATTTTCTTTTGTGTTATTTTGTTGCATTAAACCAACCACATCTTTTGCAGCCAATTTTATACTTTGGTAGCCAGTGCAGCGGCAAATATTGCCATCCATACTTGCAATAGCAGTTTCATTATTTACAGCAGGTTTATTGATGCAGCAGCCAGTAAGACTCATTATAAAACCGGGCGTACAAAACCCACATTGCGATGCATTGTTTTCTGCAAATGCAGATTGTACGGGCGTAAGCTGTGCATCATTTATTCCTTCAATGGTTACAATATGTTTGCCATTGGCATTTCCAACAGGCATTAAGCAACTCGTTGCAGACTGATATTGCACTGCCCCATTTTCTAGTGCTCCCACCAAAATTGTACAAGCTCCACAATCGCCTTCTCTGCATCCAATTTTTGTACCTTTTAAATTTTTTTCGTAGCGAATAAAATCCAACAAAGTTGTACCATTGGGTAGGTTTGTTTCAATATCGGTATTATTTAAAATAAACTTCGTCAAACTATTTGTAATTTTATGTTTTTAAAGATACAGAATAGTTTATAAACCCAAATAATATTGCAACAAATACAAGAACAAA
>JAYTLA010000145.1:0-11675 GCA_043729825.1 Ferruginibacter sp. | reverse complement strand
TCTATCAACTAAAAAATTAACCTCCGCTATTTTTTCAGATTTGCGGTGTTCTTTTACTTTTAGTATGGCGTTTGTTATTCCCATTATTATTTTAAAGGTTCAATCTTTTTAAATGTTCCTTCACCATTTTCGTTTAATGAATCTCAATTCTCAATTAATTCTTCTTTATGCAAACTTGCTCATTCTACTACTAATCCTAAAGCCTTTGGCGGCAACTACCCTTCTACAATTGCAAAATCAACAATGGATATTTGTGCACTAAACTCATTATACTCTGCATGAAAATGAGGTGGTACATGGTCTCCAAAATACATTTTAATTAATATTCCATAAAATCTACTAATTACGGGCATACTCTTCAAATGTTTTATTTATCAATTTCAAATAAAAGGCATCAGGATCCATATCGATATCCTCATTCCACTCCAATTTTTTATCTTGTGTTACTTTAAAATTTTTAAAATTCATTTCATCATTCCAATACTCAAAAACACCTTTTCCTTTCCACTTTTTTAATTCAACGATTCCCTCCACTCCATCTTCAAATAAAAGATACAGTTTGTAATCATCCTTTGCTTCAGCTATTTTTAAATATGGTATTGATTTATTCATTTTACTATTAATTATTCCTCACCGCCGCATTCCTACACTCTTCTATTATTGCATCCACTTTTTCCTTTGTTAAATGCTCTCTATAATTTTGCCCGAGCTGCATCATAGGTGCGTACCCACATGCGCCCAAGCATTCTACGGTTTTTAGTGTAAACATTTTATCGGCTGTTGTTTCACCTACTTTAATGTTTAGTTTTTGTTTGATGTAATCGGTAATATCATCGCTACCATTTATCATGCATGGCCCTGTATGGCATACCTCAAAAACATATTTGCCTACAGGTTTTAAATTATACATGCTGTAAAAACTTGCTACTTCATATACTTCTATTGGCTCTATGTTTAATAGCGAAGCCACATAATCCATCACAGGCACATCTAGCCAACCATCAAAAGTATCTTGCGCTATGTGCAATACAGGTAGCAAAGCACTTTTTTGTTTGCCTTCGGGATAACGAGAAACAATTTTCGTTACCTCATTTAATTTTTCTTGTGAAAACTGAATCATTCAAATATTTATTTACAAATTCTTTTAATCATTATCAACTTTAAAGCATTTTAAACTTCACATTTGCAAATTTTCACATTTGCACATCTGCCTTTACGCATCCAACTCCCCCGCTATCAAATTCAAACTACTCATCGTTATTACTGCATCGCTCAGCATACTTCCTTTTATCAATTCAGGATATGCTTGATAATATATAAAACATGGTCTGCGGAAATGCAAACGATACGGTGTACGTCCACCATCGCTTATCAAATAAAAACCTAGTTCGCCATTACCGCCTTCTACCGATGAATATACTTCGCCAACAGGCATTTCTGTTTCGCCCATCACTATTTTAAAATGGTAAATCAATGCTTCCATTTTTGTATAAACATCTTTTTTCTCAGGCAAATAATATGCAGGTACATCTGCATGAAAAATATCTGCTTCAGCACCTTTAAAGCCTTGTACTTTTTGATATGCTTGTTTTATAATTTCTATACTCTGCCACATTTCATCTTGCCTTACCAAAAAACGGTCGTAGCAATCACCCGTTGTACCCACAGGCACGGTAAAATTCATATCCTCATAACTGCTGTATGGTGTGTGAACACGTACATCATAATCCACGCCACTTGCACGAAGGTTTGGCCCTGTGAAACCATAGTTCAATGCACGCTCTGCAGATATTGGCCCTACACCTGTAGTTCTATCCATAAAAATACGGTTGCGGCGAAGTAGGTTGTCAAACTCTTTCAACGTTTTTGGATATTCTGCTAAAAATTTTTCTAATTTTTCAAACGCTTTTGCGGTAAAATTTCTTTCAAAACCACCAATGCGTCCAATATTTGTGGTAAGCCTGCTTCCACAAACTTCTTCATAAATTTCATAAATCAATTCTCTGTATTGCATCACATACAAAAAGCCTGTAAACGCTCCTGTATCCACACCCACTATAGAATTACAAATTAAATGGTCACTAATACGAGCAAGCTCCATGATGATGATGCGCAAATAGTCAACTCGTTTTGGTGTTTGTACGCCCAATAATTTTTCGCAAGTAAGGTGCCAACCCATATTGTTTATGGGGCTGCTGCAATAATTTAATCTATCTGTAAGTGGTGTAATTTGGTATAGTGGTCTGCGCTCGGCTATTTTTTCAAATGCACGGTGTATATAACCAACCGTAGATGTTGCACGCATAATGCGCTCGCCGTCCATTTCTAAAATATTTTGAAACACGCCATGGGTAGCAGGGTGCGTAGGCCCAAGATTTAGTGTGGTCGTTTGTTTTTCTAAACTTCCTTCCGGTAAAATGATGTGTTCACTCATAGAATGATTGCTCAAAGAGCATTTATTTTTAAAACTATTCTTTTATTAATTTTTCTTCGATACACATTTCTATTACTTCTTCAATTCTTTCCAAAGCTTCTTTTAAAGTTTTCCCTTGCGAATGACAACCATTAAAAGTTGAACATGAAACAATATAAATTTCATCTTCGTCTTGTTCAATTGAAATCGGAAAGCCTTGTTTACTTTTCATAAAATATTTTCAATTTTTATTTTAGGTAATACCAAATCATTTAAAAAAATTCTACCTCCCAAACATCTCATCATCCTTATCAATCCTCGTCTGATCTTCCAAAGGAAATTCTTTCCTCATTGGAAAATAATCCATTTCATCTACATTTAAAATGCGTATCAAATTTGGATGCCCTACAAAATTTACTCCGTAAAAATCATACGTTTCTCTTTCCATAAAATTGGCGGAAGCATATAATGATGTGGCTGTAAAAACATCAGGCTTTGCAATATCTGTAAACACTTTAAAACGTATGCGTACATTATCTCTCAAATTGTGTAAATGATATACCACACACAATTCTGCCCCTTTGTTATCAGGATAATGAACGGCTTGTAAATCTGTCAAAAATGTAAAACCCAGTTCTTCATCATCAAACAAAAACTGCATCACTTTTACATTTATATCTTTCTCTGCCACAAAAGTGAGCATGCCATAAGGTTGGTCCCAATGGCTGAGTTGTTCGCCAAATTTATCGGTAAGTTTTTGTTGTATTATTTCGTTTGTTAAAGCCATTATTTTATTCAAAAAAGTTTTACATCAATTTTATTGTATTCCATAACTGTTCAACAGCTCTTTGTATTGGTCGCTCTGCCTTCTTCTCAAATTTTCGTTGTGCACCAGTTCTTGTATTTTCATAAAGCCATCCAAAATAGCTTCGGGTCTTGGTGGGCAACCAGGTACATATACATCTACTGGTATTACTTGGTCTATACCCTGCATTACAGAATAAGTATCAAAAATACCACCACTGCTTGCACATGCACCTACCGCTATTACCCAGCGTGGCTCTGCCATTTGCAAATACACTTGCTTTAATATTGGTCCCATTTTTTTAGAAATAGTACCCATTACCATTAGCAAATCGCATTGGCGTGGACTAAAACTCATACGCTCACTACCAAAGCGGGCAATATCATAATGGCTAGCAGCCGTAGCCATAAACTCAATACCACAGCAGCTTGTAGCAAACGGCAATGGCCAAATAGAATTTTTACGGGCAAGCCCAACTACTTTTTCAAAACTTGTAGCCATAAAACCATCGCCCATGTATCCTTCAGGAATACCGGCAAATTTTACGGTGTTGTTGTATTGTACGGGACGAGACATATTTTGAATGTGCAAATTTGCAAATAGGAAAATGTGCAAATAATTGCACAATCCATATTACAAATAGCTATTTTTTATTTTTAATAATATAGTTCTAAATTCTCAAAACAACTTCAAGTCGATTTATTTGCAAATTTGCACATCTGCCCATTTGCAAATTTTCCCTTACTCCTCCCACTTCATAGCTCCCTTCTTAAAAATATAAACAAACCCTGCTAAGAAGCAACCCACAAAAAGCAGTACTGCCAAAAATGTTTGCCAGCCCATTGCAGGGTCAGCAGCAAAATCTTTAAAATTTACGGCATAAGGGTAAAAGAAAATAACCTCTACATCAAATAGCACAAATAAAATAGCAATCAAAAAATACTTTATAGCCATTGGTTGGCGTGCATTGCCTTGTATTTTTATTCCGCTTTCAAAGTTTTGAAGTTTATCGGCTGTTTTTCTTTTTGGACCAATCTTGCTAGAGGCAAAAATCATTGTTGCCACAAACCCAATGGCAAATATTATTTGCAATACAATTGGCAAGTAATTCATGGTGCCATTTCTAGCAATTTGTAAGAAGAAAAAGTGCATAGGTCTTTATTGTGAGATTATGCGCAAAAATACGCCTCAATTGCCAATATACCATACCAACTTGAAAATTCTGATATAAAAAAGTTCCGAGGTATATCTCAGAACTTTTTTGTATTTATTTCTTTTTAGGAACCACTTTCGGAATTACTTTTTTTTTAAAGGTGCTGCTGCTTTTGGCTTAACAACTGCTACTGGTTTTGTAGTAGTTGTAGCTGGCCTTGTAGCTGGGCGTGTAGGTGGTCTTGCAGCGGGGTTGTTTTTTGTTACAAATTCTTTGTTTTTTATAGACTCAGCATCAGTAGGGTCTAAAGACAATGCCTTATCTGCATAAGCTATTGCTGCAGCTTGATCTTTCTTTATATTAAAAGAATATTGCATCATAAAAGTATAAGCACCTACCAATTGATCTTTAATTTTAGCTTTGTCCAATGTTTTTTCTCCTACTTCTATTGCTTTTAAATACGATGAAGCTGCAAGCCCTGTGGCTAAAGTAGAATCTATGCCTGAGTTTGCTTTTGCAAGCATATAAAAACCAAACATATCATCAGGATATTTAGCTGTGTATTTATTAAAAACAGCTACAGAAGAATCAAATTTTGCAGAACGGAAATAATTATACCCTGCATTGTACAAATCAACATTGTTGTAATTCTTTTTTATTGACAATACTTTATTATACCAGTTTGCTGCTTCAGCAAAATTATTTTTTTCTTTGTATGCATTAGCAATTAATTTTAAATAGGCTACCTTATTGGCTTCTACGCTATCAAGGGCTACGGCTTTCTCAATATTAGCAGCAGCTAACAACTCATTGCCAGCAAACTTTAGTAAGGTAACGGCATAAGTAGAATAATCTCCTGAGCCAATTTTACTTGGGATTTGCTTTTTAAAATATTCTTCAAAACTTGTTTTTGCATTGGCAGAATCGCCAGATTTTGTATAAGCATACGCCTTCAAACCATACAAATTAGGTATAGCATTAGCGCCCTCGGCAGTTATGCATTCATTGGCTTTGCTAATTGTTTCTGCAAAAAGTCCTTGAGCAAATTTCATACTTGCTCTTAGATAACAAGCATTAGGATCACTATCTGATACGGCAAGTGCTTTTTCCAAATAATTTGCAGCTTTTGTTACATCTGTTTCGTAATAATATCTAAATAAATTTTTATAAACTGGTGCGTAGTTGGCATCTTTAGCTATCGCTTCATTATATAAGCTTAAATACAAAGGCTCCTGAGAAAGACCCTGCGATTGATACAAACGTCCTTTACGAAAAATAGCTCTAGCATAATTTGGATTTAAAGCCAAAGCGGCTTCATACGATTGTATGGCGCTTCCCCCTTGTATTGTTTTTCTATATGCATCACCAAGATTTGCCCACACTTCGGGGTCTTTAAAGCCTTTTAAAGTTGTTGCAAGCTTTAATTTTTCTACAGCATAGTTTGCATCACCGTTTTTCATTTCGGGATCGCTATTTGGTGCGCCTACAGCGTTCAATACGTCTATCCTTTTTGAACTGCTAAGGTTTATGGCAGTTTCAAATCTGCTTCTTGCATCTGCAGTTTGGCCTTCTATTAAACCAATATGCCCCATACCCGCAAGTATAAGTGGGCTATTGGGTGTGGCACTTAATTTTTGTTGGTACAAACTTTTTGCACCAGCTACATCTTCTAAACCAATCATGGCTTGGCCAAGATAATACGCAGCTGATTCATCTGTAGGGTTTGCATTAGATAATTTTTGAAAAACATCTTTAGCACTTTTAAAGCGCTCATAATATAAAAACTTTTTTCCATCTTCAGCGGATTGAGCAAATAAAGCACCTGCAAAAAGCATTGCTACAAAGGATAATACTAGGGTTTTCATTTTTGTCATTGTGTCGAGTTATTATTAGAAATACAATTTTAAAGAAATAGTTGCAATAAAAAGTAAAAGAATTAATTTTTTGTTGGCTTTTGGTTTAAATTAACATTACGTACATTAAAATTCATCGTTGGACCAAGGTAAGCTCGCCTAAAAATTAATTGACCTCTTTCATATTTTAAAAATGCTACAAAGCCTGAACCCAAGCCTGTAAAATTTTCTTTGATGATATAATGCAAACCACGTACCAATGGGTATCTTCTATTTAAAATACTTTGCTGGGTAGGCAAAATGTAGGGTTTCTCATCGCAAAGGTCGCATTGTACTAGTCCAATTTTTACTTTTTTTAACAAAGCTAATTGCTTTGCATCTTCAGGGTTTCCTATTCTATTTATACCAACAAAGCCAATTGCATTTTCGTGTGTGGCTATATAGTCTATTACTTCGTCGCTACTTTTTACTGCTTTTACTACAGCCGTATCAAATTGTTTTCCTTTTAGAATAGAATCTTGAATAAAACGAACCGTACTCGTTCTGTTTAAACCATCGAATACGATTGTTTTTTCTTTCTTTATTTTACCAGTAAGTCTTTGTTGCAAGCTTTCTAAAGAGAAAATAGTATCATTACTTTTTATATTTACAATTACAGCAACCGCATCTCTAGCTACTTCCTGCCAGCCTGGGTTAAAGCCAATAGAATCTATCATGTACTTTTCTTCATTGATGGTGAGCCCACGGGTCACAATCACCAACCTATTGGTAGAATCTTTAAAAAAATCCTTCATACAATCCGCCTCCGTTTTATAATGTGCATTTATTTTAGTACCCGGGAAAGAGGCTTCGTACATGGCTATTTGTTCTTCCATTACTGGTTTAAAAGATTCATCTACACTTATATTTATTGTGCCGCTCTTGGGTGTATCTGTAGCATGGTTTATTTTGTCTTCTTCGTTACAAGATGCAAAAAAAACAACTGCTACAAGTGCTATACACAGCGCTTTTAAAATATTTTTCTTTTGCATATTAGCTCTCTCTAAAATAATTTTTTCTATACCCTCTGTACATTCTAAAAGCGCCATAAATAAAACATACTATAGCCATCAACTTTATCATGCTTGGGTCGTATTGGTTTATACGATCTACTACACTTGCAGGAGGAAATAAGAAAAGAAGACCCGCACCAATAATCATTATACCCATTACATAATTGGTAATGCTGCGCATGCGTACAAGTCCCTTATCTCTATTGCTCATTTCCTTATGTTCAAATTCTTCCAGTGCCATGGTATTTTTTTTTAAGAAGGGCAAATTAATGATAAAAATTGAGCAAATTATTCGATAGCAGTAAACTTTACAGGAATAGTATAATAAACAGATACATTTTCTCCTTTTGTTTTGCCAGGGTTCCACGGTTTCATTTTTTTCAATACACGTATTACCTCATTATTAAAGGCTCTACCACCGTCTTCTATGGTTTCAAAACCTTTAAGTGCACCATCATAACCAACTACAAATTTTATTTTTACAGATACTATTCCGCCTTCTTCCATCTCTTCCGGATTTTTAAGGTGTTTTTGTAAAAATTTTATTAGTTCTTCCATACCGCAAGGGTAAGATGGCATTACTTCTGCTGTTTCGTTTGGTGTAATAATGTCTATTGGCTTAATAGGAATTGGAATACCAACAGTATCTTTTCCACCTCCGCCACCTACATTAAATGGAATTACTTTTGGACCTTCAGTACCAGATGGCACATCTGTATGTGCTACCCCAACAACAGCATCATCTCTTAAATCTCTTAAAATTGTTGTAACTGGAGTTTTTGTTAAAACCACTGTTCTAAAATCATCTGTTGCTACTGGCTTTTGTGGTGTAGCACTCACTGGAGCAGTATGTACTTTTGGAGGCTCAGGCTTTTTAATATCGATCGTAATTTGCTTTACAACAAATCCTGAATCCATTATTAGGTCTCCTGTAAACTTAGTTTTTCCTTTAAATAATGTAAATGAAGATAATAATAGAATAAACCCAAACATTACCCCAAGAGCCTTATACAGCCTATTGTTGTAAAATTTTCTTAGCGCATAAGCGCCATACGATTTGTTTTTGTTTTCAAAAATAATATCGAGTACATCGGCTTTTAATATTGCATCTGCTTTCATAATAAATCGTTTTAGAAATGATGATAAAAAAAATTAAAAACGGCCGTTTAGATATTAGATGCGGAGGGAAAGGGATTCCATAAAATGGAGGTTGGTTTACCGTTTATTATTTATCATTTATTATTTATTATTCGCCATTTTATTATAACGGAGATGAAATATTATGTAGGTAAAATATATTTGGGTAAAAGTTGAAAAATGATTTTCTGATGAAAAGCTCCCGACATACATGTACGGGACACGTGCGGGATAGTAGCGGAAATCCTTTTTTGCTTGCCTTTGAAGCAAAAAAGATTGTAGCGAATAGCCCGAGCAAATGTTCATTTATTTTCTTTGTTAAAAGCACAAAAAAATTAAATCAAATACGGATTATTTCTTTTCTTCTACATAGCCTCATTCTGTGTTCTCACAAAACCGCTATAAATATCCGTCACAATAAAAACTCAATAAAGCTCTCTAATAGTATCGATAAATTATTGATTTTTTGTTTTTTAACTTTATCTTCTATACCTTTATTTGATATTGGTTCAATCCAAAAAAATATCTAATTCGACACTTGCAGAAATTGATACCATCCTATGAAAACTTATCTCAAAGGTACAAATGCCCGATACTAAACAGATGACTTTAATTTAAAATATTGAATCATGCAAAAGCTACACAGTTTACATAGAGTACATAGAGTAAGTGCATTAAATTTAAATACTGCAAAGAAAATTGCAAATGAAAACAAGTTTGATAAAGACTTTATTCCTATAATTGATATTGATTATTCATTAGTAGGAAAAAAAAGTGAATACGCCTATAATGGTTTTATTATTTTGGATTCAAACGAAGTTACACAACTTTCAAATTATCTTGATCCAAATAAAAATAAGCAGAACTTAAAAATAATAAAATTGTTTAAAGACGATGTATTTATTCCTTTTAAAATTTCAAAGGGCAATAAAAATGCAAACGATGAAGATGGAATTATAGAAATTGTTTCAAATGGCATAAATGTAATTACAAAAAAAACTATAAACGTTGAATATGATGAAACTATTGCAATAAAAATTTCAATTAAGAATTTAAAACAAAATGCTACAATTGATTTTTACGCAAGTGATGATGGTGGTTTTTTTGACAGTAGAGGGTTACAAAACATTTTTTGTGGCAAAGTGAAATTCATTACTGGCTCATCAAAAGTTGGCTTGCAATTAACAACTAATATTGAAAAACTTCCATTAGCTCCGATTGATTATATTTCACCTCCGACATTTACAGAGCCCAAAAAATCATTTGATGTTGCTAATAAATATCAAAATTGTGGCGGCATGTGTTTTGCTGTAACAATGGCAAGAGTTTCACAAGCTTACAAAAACACTCTTGGCTTTGGAATATTAAAAGTAGAATCAAGTGGTCAAGATTATATTTATTCAGGTACAATAAGTAAAGATATTCCCGAAATATATTTTGGATATGGTGTTGGAGGAGCATTAGCGAGTAAAGGGTATGCAGATTTAATAGACCATAATGACGTACTAAATGGTTTATTAAATGAAGGAGCACTATTGCAGTATTGGAATAATTATAATGATGTTAGTTGGGAATTACTAAAGAAAGCTATTAAAAATAGTTTATCAAATATTGTTGACTCGAATTTTCATGGTGGTCATTCAGTCATTTTTAAATCATACATTTTTGACGAAAATGGAAAAATTGACGGAATGAAATTTTATGATTACCAGGGTATTGAAAGACATTTTAATTCTAATGAAAAGAAAATTTTTAAAGGTGCGAATTTAAGAGATGCAAAAAAATAGTTTTTATATTGTTATGGTAATACTTTTAACTTTTTCGTGCAAAAATGAGAAAGCTAAAAGTAATATAGCGGAAAAAAAAGCTACAGTTATTAAACAACCAGATTGTGAAATAACATCACCTATTACAAATACTGAATTAACTAATAATTCTATTAGGATTTTCTTTAACAAAGAAAGGAAAAACGAAGATTTAAAAAGCATTAAAGCTGGTCGTTTGTTTCAGAGCTTTGGAAAAAAGCTATTTTGTAATGAAATAGAGGTTAATAATCTTTCATCTTCTACTTATTATAAAACTACTGACTTAGACAATGAGATATATGAATTTCACTTTAAAAAAGGACAATCTCAAATATCATTTAATAATATAAAAAATGAATTAATAAGGTCTGCTGATAGGCAAAATACAAGCAATGACGAATTTAATGAATTTTTTGATTTTATGAAAAGGGGCTTAGCTTTTTTATTAGATATTAAAAATGATGCTGTAATAATTATTGAATATAATCTTTTTATTAGCCCAAAGAGTCATGAAAAAATGAGACTGTTTCTTGATAAATACAAAAATAGTTTTAATGGGATATTATTTTCAGAAGGTAACACAAAAATTAAAATAATAAAGTAAAAGATTGGCGAACGAGCAAAAAAACCTGCATTCACTGGCAAGTAGCTCGCAGTGGACAACGCAAGCAAATGTTCATTTATTTTCTTAGTTGAAAGCACAAAAAAATCAAACCAAATACGGATTATTTCTCTTCTCCTCGCCAATAGTTGTTGCTGGCCCATGCCCACTATACACAATTGTTTGCACTGGCAATACGAGTAGCTTTTCTTTAATACTTTTTATGAGTTGCTCATGGTTGCCACCTGGCAAATCGCTGCGGCCTACACTGTTTTGAAACAGCACATCGCCACTTATTATAAAATTATTTTTAGCCGAATAAAAACTAAGGCTCCCCGGGCTATGGCCTGGCGTGAGTAATATATGAAGTGCATCATCGCCCAATTTTATGGTATCGCCTTCGTTTAAATAAATAAAATTACCTTCATAATTATCGAAAGGTACATTGTACATAAGCCCACTTGTAGGCGCAAAAGCCAATACGGGTTTTTCATTTTCATGCATTTGGAGGGTAAGCTTGTATTTTTCTGCAATGAATTTATTGCCAAAAACATGGTCTAAATGGCAATGGGTATTGATAAGCATCGTAGGTTTTAGGTTGTTTTGGGTAATAAAAGCAACCAATTTGTCTTTTTCGGCATCATAATAGCAGCCTGGGTCTATAATAATGCAGTCGTTAAACTCATTGTAAAGTATATAGGTATTTTCCTGAAATGGGCTAAATTCGAATGATTTTACGGTAAGCATCTATCGTTTTTTAAATTGATTTTTGTTGTAACGGTTAATAAACTAATTTTAAGACTTAATATAACAGATAAGTATGGCAAAGTTCAGCAGAATATTTTTTATTTCATTG
>JAYTLA010000144.1:0-56223 GCA_043729825.1 Ferruginibacter sp. | reverse complement strand
CAATTCCTTTCTAAAAATATTTTTATCTTTTTGAAATTCGCTCGCTTCTATTTCTTGCCTCAAACTTTTTTGCTCTAAAAAATAATCGTAATCACCTTTGTATACAAAAAGTTTTTCTTCATCCATTTCTATTATTTCATTACACACTGTATCTAAAAAATAGCGATCATGCGTTACCAACAATATTGTCATTTTGTGTGTGCCTAAAAAATCTTCCAGCCACTCTATCATGCTTACATCCAAATGGTTGGTAGGCTCATCCATTATAAGTAAGCACCTTCCTTCATGCAACTGTGCTTCTATAAGTGCTTGTGCCAATGCTACACGTTTGCGTTGACCACCACTAAGTGTGTTCATCACCGCTTCTATGTCATGCAGGTTCAGTTTCCCTAGAATTTGTTTTAATTCGCTTTCAAAACTCCAAGCATTCAATTCCTCCATTCTCCCCATTATTTCAGAAAGCAAGTCCATATCCTCGTTACCTTCATCTAAATATTTCTCATACTCACTTACTGTTTTTATTACTGGATTATCTAAACGCAGTACATTTTCACGAATACTTTTTTCTTCCATAAAGGGCGTGTCCTGCTGTAGCATAATCACTTTCACATCTTTATGTACCCACACCGTGCCTTCATCGGCCGTTTCCAATCCTGCAAATATTTTAAGCAAAGTCGATTTTCCTGTACCATTTCTAGCCACAAAAGCTATTTTATCTCCTTCTTCTACGTGAAAAGTGATGTTTTTAAATAAAGTTCTTATACCAAAACTTTTACTAATATTTTCTACCGAGGCGTAATGCATAGCGGCAAAGATAGGTTAGGCATTTTTAGAATTAAATTTTTTAGCCTAAACCAACACTAATTAAATCACTGAAATGCTTTCTAAATAAGGATTTTTGCACAATAAATTATATCTTCGCCGCCTCAAAAAAGCAGTTAAATGAATAGTATTTTAATAACCGGTGGAGCTGGCTTCATTGGATCTCATCTCACAAGATTATTTGTTACAAAATATCCTAATTATAAAATTGTAAATTTAGATGCACTTACATATGCTGGTAATTTAGAAAATTTAACAGATGTAGAAAAAGCTTCAAACTATCATTTTGTTAAGGGGAATATTACCGATCTTTCGCTACTACGTTCACTTTTTGAAGAATATCAATTTACCGGAGTGCTTCATTGCGCTGCCGAAAGTCATGTAGATCGCTCAATAACTGACCCGCTTGCATTTGTAACCACAAATGTAATGGGCACATCGGCACTATTGCAAACCGCCAAAGAAAGTTGGAAAGGAAATATGGAAGGAAAAATTTTCTATCATATTTCTACGGATGAAGTATACGGCTCATTAGGCGATACAGGTTTTTTTACAGAAGAAACGCCCTACGATCCTCGGAGCCCTTACTCTGCATCAAAAGCAAGTAGTGATCATATGGTGCGTGCATTTTACCACACCTACAAGCTACCAATAAAAATTAGCAACTGTAGCAATAACTACGGCCCTTATCATTTTCCTGAAAAGCTTATTCCTCTTTGTATAAATAACATCATCAACAACAAACCATTGCCCATTTATGGTAAAGGAGAAAATGTACGTGATTGGCTTTTTGTAGAAGATCATGCAAGAGCGATAGATGTAATTTTTCACAATGGCAAAATTGGCGAAACATACAATATTGGTGGACACAATGAATGGACAAACATTGCACTTGTAAAAGAATTGTGCAAGCAAATGGATGAAAAGCTTGGCAGAGAAAAGGGCGAATCAGAAAAATTAATAACATACGTTACAGATAGGGCGGGCCACGATTTGCGTTATGCCATAGATGCTACAAAATTAAAAGATGAATTAGGCTGGTTGCCCTCATTACAATTTGAAGAAGGTATAAGTAGGACAATTGATTGGTATTTAGAAAATACAAAGTGGTTGAATGAGGTGACTTCGGGGAATTATCAAAATTATTATACAACTCAATACACAGATTAGAGGTTTAGTAGTTTAGTTTTTTACAATAAAATATTTATTTTTTATGAAAGTTTATTCTTTTGAAAAATTAGAATGTTGGCAACAAGCTAGAAAATTATCAGTGTGGACTTATCAATCAACCAAAAATTTTCCTGCTGATGAACGATTTGGATTGACTTCTCAAATGAGAAGAGCTTCCATTTCAATAGCATCAAATATTGCAGAAGGAAGCGCAAGAAAAACAGCAAAAGATCAAGCACATTTTAGCACTGTAGCATATAGTAGTGCTATAGAATTATTAAATGATTTTATTATTTCGAGTGATTTAGGATATTTAACAACAGATCTTTACTTGACAGGAAGAGAGATGATAGAAAAGCAAACTTTGCTAATTTCAACTTTAAGAAATGCGCAAGAAAAATCTGCATCTAAACCTCTAAACTCCTAAACCCCAAAACCAATCTCATGAAGGGAATAATTTTAGCAGGCGGAAGCGGAACAAGGCTTTATCCAATTACTATGGCCATTAGCAAACAACTCATGCCTATTTATGATAAGCCAATGATTTATTATCCGCTGAGTACATTAATGCTGGCAGGAATAAGAGAAATATTAATTATAACCACACCCGAAGATCAAAGCCAATTTAAAAGATTATTAGGTGATGGTAAACAATGGGGTTGTGATATACAATATGCCATACAAGAAGTGCCTAATGGCCTTGCGCAAGCATTTGTGATTGGAGAAAAGTTTATTGGAACAGATAGCGTAGCATTGGTATTGGGCGATAATATTTTTTATGGTAGTGGTTTTAGCAAACTATTACAACAGAGTGCAAAGAATGATGGTGCTACTATTTTTGCTTACCCAGTAAGCGACCCTGAAAGATATGGAGTAGTTGAGTTTGACGATAATTTTAATGCGATTAGTATTGAAGAAAAGCCTGACAAGCCAAAGAGTAATTATGCAGTACCAGGTTTATATTTTTATGATAATGATGTAGTACATATTGCCAAAACGATAGAACCAAGCCATAGGGGGGAGTATGAAATAACAACGGTAAATGATGTTTATCTTCAAAATAAAAAATTGAAAGTAGCTGTTTTAGATAGAGGTTTTGCATGGCTAGATACTGGTACATTTGATAGCCTTAGCGATGCAACAGAATATGTGAGGGTGATAGAAAAAAGACAAGGATTGAAAATTGGATGTCCAGAGGAGGTTGCTTATAGGATGGGTTTTATTGATAAAGCAGCGTTAGAAAAATTAGCCGAGGGGTTAAAGAAAAGTGGGTATGGAGAGTATTTGAAAAACATAAAATAAAAAAAAGGTGCTTCTTGCATTGTTTTCCAAGCAAAGATCATTGTGATTTAATAAACTTAACTTTTCGAGTTTTTTTAATAAAAATTTACATCGTATTCACTTTACGCAAGTTTACTAATTTGCTAAACTTACATTTAAAGTAATAACTTTGCAGCCCTAAGGAAAAAGGATTGTTGAAAAAGTGAATTGTATAAAAATAATTAATAGCTATGTTAGATTTAAATGGTAAAAGTGTATTAATAACTGGCGGTACAGGTTCTTTCGGTAAAGAATTTACAAAAACAATATTTAAAAGGTGGCCAAAAGTAAAAAAACTAGTTATTTATTCCAGAGATGAACAAAAGCAATATAATATGGCTTTTGATTTTCCAGAGGCAAAATATCCTGCTATTAGCTATTTTATAGGAGATGTAAGAGATTATGTACGTTTAAAAAGCGCTATGGAAGGAATTGATTATGTAATACATGCTGCAGCAATGAAACATGTACATATAGCTGAGCATAACCCCGATGAATGTGTAAAAACAAATATTGGAGGGGCACAAAATGTAATAAGAGCAAGTTTAGAAACAAATGTAAAGAAGGTTGTTGCACTATCTACAGACAAGGCATGCGCCCCTATAAATCTATATGGTGCAACAAAATTAGCTTCCGATAAATTATTTATTGCAGCAAATAATATTAAAGGAAATAAAGACATTGTATTCTCTGCTGTACGTTATGGTAATGTAATGGGCTCTAATGGATCTGTTATCCCTTTCTTTTTAAAGAAAAGAGAAACTGGAGTAATACCAATTACAGATCCGAACATGACAAGGTTTAATATATCTCTTCAAGATGGTGTACAAATGGTAATGAATGCTTTGGATATAGCTTGGGGGGGAGAATTGTTTGTTCCAAAAATTCCATCATATAAAATAATGGAAGTAGCAAAAGCAATTGCGCCAAATTGTAAACATGAAATAGTGGGAATAAGACCCGGCGAAAAAGTGCATGAAGAAATGATTACCAGTTCAGACGCTTTTAGCACTTTTGATATTGGTAAATATTATGTAATATTACCACAAGTACCTACTTGGAATATTGAAGAATACATTACAAAATTTAATGCAACAAAAGTGCCAGAGGGCTTTAATTATAGCTCTGGACAAAATACAAACTGGGTTAATGCAGAAGAATTAAGGAATTTAATTATAGAGCATATTGACCCGCTCTTTGTCATTTAATTATTATGCTATCAACAAAGAAGAGCCTTTAAAAAACAAGTTTTCTTTTTTTAAGATTTGAATAAATATAACAGTATGAATTTAAGAAAAATGTCGCCCAGGTTTTTAAAAAAAATCTTACAAAAAATATATGTGAGACAATTTAAATTAGGGCTTTCTCCACAATATTTAACCCTTCTTTCTGAAACAGAGTCGTTTTCAAAAAATAATTTCTCATGGGATTTTGCTTTTAATAAAGGTTTTGGTGGCTGGTTAGAAGTGCCCAATACATCTAATGGTTATCATGGTATTTTAATGCAGTGGTGGGAAAAATACTCACTTGGCCAAAGGTGTTTATTAGTAAGTGAAACTAAAAAAGTAAAAAAAATATTTACTGAAAAATATAATAGTACAGAATTTGTCGCTACAGATTTTTATGTTGATTTGCTTGAGAATGCATCTACAGATGTTTTATGGAATTTATATGAAGAAATCCCAAATGAGTTAGAAGCAATTAAATTTGATAGCATAGTTTGCCAGGCTACATTTGAGCATCTAATGGACCCAATTGGCATTTTAAAAAAATTAACAAAATTATTAAATAATGGCGGGTATATTTATTTGCATACCCATACCCCATATTATCCAAAACATAACTGGCCTAGCGATTATTTGCGCTATCTTCCAGAATGGTTTAAGGATATTCCTTTATTAATAAAGGAGCTTCAACTAAATGAATTATATAGTGAGAAAGGTCACATTTTTGCTTTATATAAAGTAATTAAGTAACTTTTTTATGATTAAATTCAACTTGCAATCGGTAGGATTTAAAACATCTTCAGTATTATTAAGCAGAATCGTTTCTGCTACAATATCATTGCTTTTTATACCAATTTATATTAAGTTGCTGGGTGTAGAAAGCTATGGCTTAGTTGCATTTTACTTGCTTTTAATGGGGGTATTGGTTGTGATAGATTTAGCACTAAGCACAGCTTTGAGTAGGCAGGTCATTATATTAAAAACTAATAATGCACCTGAAAAAACCATTAAGGATTTAATTTTCTCTATGGAAATTATTTATGCTAGTATTTCTTTGTTAATTATTGCAACAATATATTTATTTGCCGAGGCAATTTCTACTCATTGGTTAAAGGTAAATGAAATTCCGTTAAGCCGATTAGAAACTTCTATTCGATTTATTGGTATTTTAATAGCACTTCAATTTCCTACAAGTATTTATAATGGCGTTATGGTGTCATTAGATAAACAAGTTTTAAATTCTATCATTACTATCATAATAAATATTTTAAAAGCAGTTGGAGTTATTGCATTTTTAAAAATATTTTCACCTATAATTGAAAATTATTTTATTTGGCAAATTGTCATAACTTTTTCCGCATTACTTATTCTTCGGTATTATGTTTGGAAAGAAATTTCAATTACAAAAAGTAAAGCTTCGTTTTCTTATTCTGCATTAAGCCCAATAAAGAAATTTAGTTTGGGTATGATTGGAGTTTCGATTGTGAATTTTTTGATGGCTATGTTAGATAAACTTATAGTAAGTAAAAGTGTGCCGCTTAACCTCGTAGCGTGTTACAGTCTTGCTTTTCAAGTTGCTGCTGTTATCGGTCAAATTGTAGCCCCTTTACAATCTACAATATTTCCTAAATTTACAACCTTTATAACCCAAAACGACCAGGAAGCATGTGTAAAATTATATCATAAATCTTGCAGATGGGTAGCAGTTTTTATATGGCCAATGGGCTTGTGTCTTTTCTTTTTTGCAAAAGACATTTTGTTAGTTTGGGCTAAAAATGATTTTATTGTTGCTAATACGACCCCTGTGTTGCAAGTTGTAACAATTGGTACTATTTGCAATTGCTTAATGTTTGTACCTTACATTTTTATGCTAAGCAAAGGCAAAACAAAATTCACAATTATTCTAAACTTAATTGGAACGTTTGTTTTTTTACCAATGCTATATTGGACAATACCCAAGTACGGCATTTTAGGTGCAAGTTTTATGTGGCTAGGTATAAATGTTTCTTATGTTTTATTTAGTATTCCGTTATTTCATAAACTTTATTTGAAACACGAACTTGGTAATTGGTACATAAAAGATAATCTTTTTCCTTTTACTGTTTCTGTATTAATAATTGGCGGGGCTAAGCTTATTAGGTTAAAAATAGAATTTTTTCAATCTAACTTATTTTTTGGCTTGTTAGCCTTTATCTTAGCAATAGTATATGTATATACGATACCCGAGTTAAGAAAAATGGCTTTTCAGATTTTAAAGGTATCAAACAAATAATATACAATGAAAATTTTAATACTTGGGGTTGGAGGAATGGCAGGTCATATTTTATATGATAATTTTCGGGAAAATAATAATTTTGAAATTTGGGGCGCAGCAAGAGAAAAGATAGACGAAAACACTTTGTTATTTGACGCTTTTGATAAAGCGTCTTTAAAAATAATTTTAGAAAAGTGTAAGCCCAATATTGTTATAAATGCTGTTGGTATGTTAGTAAAAGCAGCAAATAATAATCCTGCAAATGCGATATTAGTAAATGCTTATTTCCCTCATTTAGTTAGTCAGTTGTCGAAAGAAATAAATGCCTATGCGATACACCTAAGTACCGATTGTGTTTTTTCTGGTCATAAGGGGAGCTACTTAGTAAGCGATGTTAAAGATGCGGAAGATTTTTACGGTCAAACAAAATCATTAGGCGAATTAAATAATGAAAACGATTTAACCATCAGAACATCTATCATAGGGCCAGAAATAAAAAAAGATGGAACGGGTTTGTTAGATTGGTATTTAAAATCTACAGAAAAAGTTGCTGGCTATAATAGTGTATTTTGGTCGGGCATAACAACGCTAGAACTTTATAACATTATTATCAAAAGCATTGATTTAAACGAAAAGGGATTGGTTCAAATATCCAACAATCAAAAAATATCGAAATACGAATTATTAAAACTTGCTGGAAAACACTTTAATAAAAATGTAGAACTAATAACTGAGCAAAATAGTATTAAACACGATAAAACATTGGTTTCCTCAATAAACTTAGAAAGATATGCTGTGCCTACTTATGAGCAAATGATTGAAAACCTTAGCCTATATATGCAAACTAATAAAAAGGCTTATATTGCCAATTATCCTGAAATTTATAAAGACTAGTTACCCACAATGACGCCAATTTTAAGTATTTTAATACCAACTAAAGATAGATATAGTTGCCTTATACCAGTTATTAGAAGCTTAGTCGGTCACTTCAAAAACTTGAGCTATGAAATAGTAGTACAGGATAATACAGAGGATAATAAAATATTTTTAGAATTTATTGAAGAATACGATTCTGAACCGATTAAATATTTTCATATAAAAAACCAAATATCAATGTCAGAAAACTGTAACCAATCAGTTTTAAATGCATTGGGCGAATATTTGATTTTAATTGGAGATGATGATTATGTTTTTCCAAGCATTATGGAGAGTATAGATTGGATGAGAGTAAATGGAATTGAAGCCTTAAACAATAGCTTTATGGTGTATCAATGGCAGGGTGTAGAGACCAAAACAATAATAAGACACGTGCCAGATGAAACATATATTTTAAAAAAGGGTTTGACATATTCCTATAAATTTTTTGACACAAAAAAAACATTAAAGGAGGTGATTACACAAGGGGGATCTTCAGGCCCTGTAAATATGCCAAGGCTCTACCATGGACTTGTAAAAAAAGAAGCATTGCTAAGGTTATACAAAACATGTGGTACTTTTTTTCCGGGCGCAAGCCCCGATATTGCAGTTGCAACTGGGCTAGCTTGTCACATAGATAGACACGCACACTATGATGGCGTTTTTTCAATAGCTGGCGCAAGTAAAACAAGCAATACTGGCTTATCTACAGTGAAAGAAAATGTTGGGCAACTAGAAGATATTAAGTTTTTAGATAAAAATTATATTGACCAGTGGGACAGTAGAATACCAAAAGTGTGGGCAGTAAGCACAATATGGCCACAATCAATGATACAAAGTTTAAACGATTGTAAGCATACTACAGAAATCAATTTGGCAAAATACTATGCTTTTCTTTTAGCCATTTCTTATGCCTTTAGTCCAAAAATTGTAAAGAAAATAACAAAAGAAAAAATTAAGGAAAAGAAAAGTTTTGTTTTTACATTAAAAGTGTTTTATTATTATTGCCTTGCTTGGAAAACTCGATTTTATAATTTATTTACAGTAAAGCATCTGTTTTATAACAATGTAAAAAACATTGGGGAAACGTATGAGCTTACTCAAAAAAATATAAATAAAAATGTTATTTAATTCTCTTTCATTTCTTCTTTTTTTTCCAATAGTAACTGTGCTTTACTTTTTACTGCCCCATCATATTCGATGGTTTTTATTATTAGCGGCCAGTTGTTTTTTTTACATGTTTTTTAAGCCAGTTTATATTCTAATTCTTTTTTTTACAATAATTATTGATTACTATGCGGGCATTTTTATTGAGAATGAAACTAATCTTAAAAAAAGAAAACAATACTTAATTTTAAGCATTGTTGCCAATGTTGGTGTATTGGCTGTCTTTAAATATTTTAATTTTATAAATAGCAATATTGATGGGCTTGCTAGTTTTATCGGCTACAAAAACCCTATCCCTTATCTCAAAATTTTATTACCTATTGGCTTAAGTTTTCACACCTTTCAAGCCATGAGTTATACTATAGAGGTTTATAGAAAAAACCAAAAGGCAGAAAAGCATTTAGGCATTTACGCATTATACGTAATGTATTACCCACAGCTTGTAGCAGGACCAATAGAAAGGCCACAAAATGTTTTGCACCAATTTAAAGAAAAACATTATTTTGATTATGATAGAACCATTGACGGTTTAAAGCTTATTATATTTGGTTTGTTTAAAAAAATAGTAATTGCAGATAGGCTTGCATTGTGTGCCAATGAGGTATTTAATAATGTGCATTATTATAAAGGCGGCCCATTAATATTGGGGGTTTTATTTTTTACCTTTCAAATATATTGCGACTTCTCTGGCTATTCAGATATTGCTAGGGGCTGTTCAAGGGTAATGGGAATTGAATTAATGAAAAACTTTAATGCACCATATTTGGCCACCTCCATAAAAGAATTTTGGGGTCGTTGGCACATTTCTCTTTCTACATGGTTTAGAGATTATTTATACATACCGCTTGGAGGAAACAGAAATGGAAAATCAAAATCTTATTTAAATATTTTTATAGTTTTTTTGGTGAGTGGCTTGTGGCACGGAGCTAATTGGACTTTTGTAATATGGGGTTTTTTACATGGTTTTTTTAATGTTTTAGGGATTGTATTTAATGGAATGTTTAGCCATATAAAAAAATCTATGAAATTTTTATCGTCAACTTTTTCTTTTTTTTCGTGGATGTTTACTTTTTTTATAGCGGCTATGGCCTGGGTGTTTTTTAGGGCAAATAATTTGGACGACGCCCTATACATTTTTAAAAATTTATATAAAATAGATCGCAATCATTTAGTGAGCATACCTATTTTCTCCTATTTTTATTATATTTCTTCAATATTTTTTATTGCTACTTTGTTTATTGCAGAATATTTATATGATAAAAATATTATTAAAAAGCAAATGTTGGAAAAACCAATTTGGGCTTTCACTTATTTCGGCACCTTATTTATCCTAATATATGTATTTGGTGTATTTGAAAAACAATCATTTATTTATTTTCAATTCTAATGAAGAAATTATTAAAAGCGCTTATTTTATTTTTTATTTTTACTGGCATAATAATATTTTTACTAGAAAAAAAGTATAGTGCCTATCAAAATACTTATGATGTAATTTTGAAGGATCTTAAAATCAATGCTTCTTTATATACCGATATTTACATCGGCAATTCTCACACGATGGCGCTAGATACTTTTACAGATAAAGAGCAGGCAAGGGTTATTAATTTAGCAACCCCTGGTCAAGATTTATTTAAAACATATAGCATTTTAAAAAAGTGGTTGCCTTTAATGAAAAATGTGGAATACATATATATGGGGTTAGATTATGAAAACATTGGACAGAATTTATCTTTTTCAGGCTTAGATTATGAGGATAGGCAATTATTTAAATATACCGACACCTTGTATAAATATAGCTTAGAAAATGTGATGATGGCTAAATCTAATTTTTTTAGAGCAAATAGAGATATTAATTATATTTTATGGGGCAAAGATTTTTCGGGTAATAAAAATTTCATACCGCCTGGTTTAATACTAAACGATGAGGATTGTAAAAAGCGAGCGCTTGAGCACTCTCAAATAAGATATAAACCAGATTTAGTTGAGGAGAATCTTAAATTACTAGAAAATATTTTTTCGTTAATTGAGTTTAACCAGAAAAAATTAATTTTATTTGTGCCGCCAAAAAGAAGCTGTTTTATACAAAATTCGCTTACTAAAAATATTATCTTTGCAAAGGCTAAAATATACGCAGTATTAAAATCTCACTCTATTACATTTTACGATTTTTATAATGACAGTAATTTTAACGATACCGATTTTATAGATTACGACCACTTGAATAAAAATGGAAGAATAAAATTAATTGAAAAAATAAATTATCAATTGCCAGAAAAAAAGAAAACGGACACTTTATAAATCGGTCGTATTTCAATTTACCAATATCCTATTAGAATAAAAAGTTAAACTATGAATATTAAATTTATAAATCCATTTAAAAATAACGAAGATTTATTTTTAGAGAAAGATGGATTAAAAGATAGAGAAGGTAAAATTATCTTTCCCATAATAGCAGGTGCTTGTAGAGTGCTAGAAAATACAAATAACTATACTGATAATTTTGGCTTTCAATGGAATAAGTTTACCAAAACACAAATTGATAGTAAAAATGAAAATACAAGCCAAAGTACCGTACGATTTTTTACTCAAACCAACTGGGATAAAGAAAACCTGTCAAATAAAAAGATTTTAGAAGTAGGCAGTGGTGCAGGAAGGTTTTCGCAGGTTGTGCTAGATAATACCGTTGCAAATTTGTATAGCGTAGATTATAGTAGTGCGGTAGAGGCAAATTTTAAAAACAATGGACATCATATAGATAGATTTAAGCTATTTCAAGCTAGTGTTTATGAAATGCCATTTGCAAAAGCTCAGTTTGACAAAGTATTTTGTTTTGGGGTATTACAACATACCCCAAATATTGAGGAGACCATAAAATCTTTGATTTCGATGGTGAAACCTGGTGGAGAATTGGTAGTAGATTTTTATGAAATAAAAGGATGGTGGACCAAAATTTGTGCAAAGTATATTTTAAGACCATTTGTGAAAAAATGGAGCGACGAAAGATTGTTTAATAAAATTGAGAAAAATATAGATTGGATGATTAAATTTTATAAATTTCTTTTTAAAATAAAATTAGGATTTTTAACAAGATTTATTCCAATTGTTGATATATATGGCACGTTCCCCAAAAATCTTACGCCTACACAATTAAGAGAGTGGTGTGTGTTAGATACATTTGATATGTTTTCGCCAGAATATGATCAACCTCAAAGAATATCAACTATTACCAAATACTTAAACAAATATGGAATGCAAAATGTTTGGGGTGGGCAAATAAATGTGAAAGGTTGTATGACAGCCGTAGTAAAAGGGTCAATAAAAACCAATTAAACAATAAATTTATTTAATACCATTGAGCTATATTGGCTTTTTGCTATAGCCAATTACTATTAAACCTATAATAAAAAAAGGAATGCACGGTATTTTATAGCGAACTAGACTCCCAAAATTGAATGAGCTAAGTCCAATAAATGCTGCAAAAACGCAAGCAAACCCAACACAAAATATAACTAAAGGATCAGTAAATATTTTTTTTAAAAACTTTATAATTCCAACTTTATAGAATATTAAAAATAGAAAAAAGCAAAGCAAAATTAAACTTTCAATAGCAGAAGCAATCATGACAATATTTTTTGCTTCCCAAATAAATGGCCTAAAAAAAGTAGCTGCTATTGCTTTTGGGGCCATATTTATAAAACCAGATATAGTTCCATCAAATTCACCTAGCGTAAAAAAACTACCTTCATCTCTACTTGCTTGACTCAAAAATGAATTTTGGGTTGAGGACAAATTCTCTAAAATTTTATCGGACGAAAGTTCTGATAATAAGCTTTCGGAAGAGTCGTAAATTATAAATATGCCTATAATTATACTAAGAGGAACTAAAAGCCGTAGTAAATTTCTTAAAAAAGCGCTGCTTGTTTTTTTAATAGTATAAACAATAATAAATATAAAATAAAATGGCAAAAAGCAAAAAAGAATGTATGATTTTACAGAAAAAAGCAAATAGCTAGCTAAAATAATTATTAAACTATTTTTTAATAAATTATTTTTCAATACAAAAACCTTAAATATAGACATGGTTAAAAAACCTAAGCAAGCAATACATATCGTATCCTTACTTATACCACTACTCCAAAAAATTACATTCGGAATACCTAATGATGCAATAGCAAGATACTTACTAAGATAAGGGTGCAAATTTCTAAAAAATAAAAACAATTGCCAACTTCCTAAAAATGCTATAAACCCAATTATTAGATTTACCAGCAAAAAATGAGAGCCTGTAAAAAAACATAAAACTATTGCAACCTTTACAACCATATAATTATTTTCGGCTTTCAGGTATCCTTTTTCATATTCACTAGCAAGGTCATCAGTTCTTTCGCCAGCTTTAGTAAACAACAAATCTATTTGCGAAGGTTTGTTTATAATAATATTTGTAAAGTTCTTTCCTTCTCCAAAATACAAATCCACAGCATCGCCCCTAATTATAAAACTACTAATTAAAGTATAAAATATAATCATTAATATTTTTATCTTAAACCCAAGTGTAAAAAATCTAAAAAGCTCCAAATCGTCTTTATATCGAGCTCTAATTTTTTTAAAAATTAAATAAATAAAATAGAAATATATAGGAAAAAGTAAAAAGTCGAAAATTGTAAGTACTTGCATTTATAAATTTTAAAAGGCTTAATTTTTTATACCGCTTGCTACTAATAAAAAATACTATAGGTTACAAAAATATAAAACAAATAGCCGATTGATACACACTTGTTTTTTTTGGCAATTTAAAGAATATATTAATGCAATTAAATCATCTTTAAAATAATAGATGGGACAGCGTTATATTTGCACTCGCTATTTAATAAATGCTATAAATGAAATCTGTTTTATATTTAACATATGATGGACTGACTGACCCACTTGGCCAAAGCCAGATACTGCCCTATTTAATAGAATTAAGCAAAGCAAACTTTGAAATAACAATCATCAGTTTTGAAAAAAAAGCACCTTTTAATAAAATTAAACATTTAATTGAACAAAAGTGTAAAGAAGCATCTATCACATGGGCTCCACTTATATTTCACACAAAACCTCCACTTTTATCGAAATGGTATGATAGGTTTGCGTTAAAAAGATTAGCAATTAATCTTCATAAAACCTCTAATTTTTCAATGGTGCATTGTAGGAGTTATGTAGCATCTGAAGTAGGTCTTTATTTTAAAAAGAAATTAAATGTTCCTTTTCTTTTTGATATGCGGGGCTTATGGGCAGATGAAAAAGTGGATTGTGGCCAATGGGATTTGAAAAAATGGTGGTATAAAAAAATTTTTACACATTATAAAAACTTAGAAAAAGAGTACATATTAAACGCTGCTCAAATAATATCATTAACTTTTAAAGGCAAAGATGAATTATTTAAACTATATGGTGCAGCATTAACCAAATCTAACCAAACGTTAGAAAAAAAATGTACTATAATTCCAACCTGTGCCGACTTTAATATATTTAATTATAAAAACATTTCTGTAGAAGACCAGATTTCACTTCGAAAAAAATTAAATATTTTGCCAAATCAAATTGTGTTAAGCTATAGCGGGTCACTTGGAGGATGGTACATGCTAAACGAAATGCTTTTATTTTTTAAAGCATTTAAAATGAAACACCCCAATGCCATTTTTTTATTCTTAACAAGAGATAAAAAAATTATTGAAAATGCAATTACCCAAAATTTGATAAATCAAGAAGATGTGGTTATTCACTTTTCTCAAAAAGAAGAATTGCCCTTATGTTTAAGCCTAAGCAAGTATTCTGTATTTTTTATTAGCCCTTATTATAGCAAGCTAGCCTCTTCTCCTACAAAACATGCAGAGTTGATGGGTTTAGGAATACCTGTATTTTGTAATGATATTGGAGATACAGGAAAGCTAATGAATGAAAATAATATAGGAGAGCTAGTAGATATTTCGAGGGGTTCTAATTTTGAAAAAAATATAGAAAATATGAACAAAAAAATATTTAACAAGGAAGAAATAGCAGAGGTAGGCAAGAAATACTTTGATATTAAAAACGGAGTGAAAAGTTATTTAAGCGTGTATAACAAAATTTTAAATAGCATTGAAAAGATTTAGAAAAGCCTCCTTTGTGTTGTTTACTGAATAATGATTTACAATGGTTTTCCTTGCAGCAATTCCCAAGTTATTTCGTAACTCAGGGCTCTGTATTAATTTTTCCAAAGTGCTGTACCATTCATTGTCGCTATTTGCCCAATAACCATTAAGATTATCTTGCACAACTTCGCAATTGGCGCCCACTGGGCTCACAACAGTGGGTATTCCTAAGCCCATATATTGAATAGCTTTAAATGCACATTTGCCCAATTGCACATCTGTGTTTATTAGTGGCATTATACCGATACTCATTCTTAAAAGGTCTTCTATTTCGGTTTCTTTATTCCATTTTATATATTGGTACTCAACATTTGAAAGATTTGGATTTTTGTCAGCTATTATCAAAAGAACAAAATTGTATTTTTTTTGTAAATCCGCTATTGCTGCAAGCGCCAAGGGCAAATGAATAAAATTTGTAAACGTACCTGTCCAACCTATTACAAGAGGGGTTTCATCTTGATTTTTTATTTTATTGTGTGCGTTATCGGTATTTATTACGGTAGGTATTACTCTAACATCTTTGCAAAATTGTTTTGCGTAGTCTGCAAGAAAATGATTGCCCGCAGAAACAATATGGCTCCATTTACAAATTTTGGCTACTTTCCAACTGCATTTTATTTTATGAGCCATTGGGTTAATCGTAGACGATTGTGATATCCAGATTGAATCATCAAAATCATAAATAATTTTTTTCGCCCAAATTTTAGCGATGGCCCATTCAAAAATAGGCGGCCCAAATGGTGCAACTTCTCTATGAATGTAAACAAAGTCGTATTTATGCAACGTTAAAAACATGCCAACCCTTTTTAAAAACCCCTTAAGCATTATTAAAGATTTTTTTACTGTTTTGCCTGGTGTAAATATGGTTACAAAATCATTGCTATTAATAAATGTTTTGTACTCATACGAAATATTTGCAGCGTCTAAATATGTTAAATAATGTTCCATCCTAAAACGCTGCGAAGGCGCTATGGATTTTGGATATGGCGCAAGAAATAATATTTTCATTTAGTTTTATTTGTAAAGTATTCCCATAAAGTTGGTTGATAATACATTTCTCCTTTTTCTGTATTTTGTACAACTTGAAAGTTATTTGAAATAATTTTCGGTAATACTTTTGTCAATGTATTGATTCCTATTGCAGCTTGTACAATTGGATATGTTGTAAAATTATCTGCTTTGTGAGGTACTGTAAACGCTTGTTCAATTATAGCCCCAGTATCTACACCGGTATCAATTAAATGTATGGTTGTTCCAAAATTTTTTGCATCATTATTATACAAAGCCCAATAGCCACCGTGGCTTCCTCTATACCATGGAGTAATACCTACGTGCATATTTACAAAAATTGCCTTTGTGCTATCTAGTATTTTTTTGCTAATAATTCGGGTTCCATTTACCAGTACTATATCTGGCTCTATTTTTTGTAACAGCTCTTTGCATTCATTATTATTTATCGAAAGCACTTTTTTTGTACAATAACCATCAAAATCAGTATCAATTAATTGATATTTATTTATTAAAAGATTGCGTTGTTTTTTTGAAAGCTGTTTAAGTATTGGTACAATAACTAAAGAAAAAAGAGTTTGTCCTAATACTTTTAATAGTCCGATTTTCTTTATGCGTCGTTTAAACAATATTTTTTTTGATAATGGCGTTTCAATAATTACCATTTCTACATTAAAATCTTTTTTAATTGCATTATACAACCATTTAGATGACTCACAATCGGAAGCAAGTAATATTATTTTTTTATTCTGCATTAAATATTTTATTTAAATCTCGGCCGCTTTTTTCATTGTGTAATTTTTAAACCCGTATTTTTTTTCTAAGGTTTTATAATGTGCCAATATTATTTCAAGACCCCCTATATTTTCCGCTGTATTTAATCCAAAGTTGTGCGGATGCCACCAAAGATGGTACAGCTCATTTCGTTTTGCCGCCACTGTCATCTCATTTAAAATTCGCTTTATTTTCAACTTTTCTAACCACTTCAATTTTTTATTGTATGGTTTTAAAAAACGACTACCAGGTACATTAATAGGAAATTCATTATCCTTTTTTATAACAAAAGTATTGTAGCCAAATATAGGTAAATACGCATCAATTGACCTGCACAGCCTAATAAAAACATTTTCGTCGCTATGCTTTCTCGGCTTATAAATCCAAGAGGTAGGGTTACCTCTATAACAATTTATTCCGTTATTTTTTAGGAGAATAAGATAGTTTTCGTTTATTTGATTTCTAGGAAATACAATACTGCTAATTGAAATATCTTTTTCTTTAGCTATTTTAACGGCCGCTTTAATATCTGCATCAAACTCGTTAAAGCTTTGCCCCTCTTCTAAACAATAATAATGAGAAAAAGTATGTGTGCCTATTTCGTGTTTTCCTTTTTTTATTTGTTGAAGTAAACTATATCCAAAATGGTATGCATCATCAGTTTCATCATTCCCTATATTTAATAACCCGTTTTTATAAACGTCGTAATTTTCTTTTGTATAATCAGGTTTTAATTCTGGAAAAGAATCAAGTAACTCGTTCCTATTTTTAGCAAATAAAAAGCCCACTGTAGCAAATGTTACTTCTGTATTATATTTTTCAAATACATTTAACATGGCAGGGATTGCTTGCTTTACCCCCAAAATATTTGCACCATACTTTTCAATTGTACTCACATCCCACATTCCCCAAAACAACTCGAAATCGAGTGAAATTACAAATACACCCGTATTATTTACATTCGCCATTTTTACTTATCACAATTTTATACAAATAAATTTTAGGTACATCATCCTTGAAAATCATAAAAGTAATTTAATTTCTTTTATAATACAATTAATACAACAAATTAACAATGAGCAATCCTATAATGACTTGTTTTCCATACCTTATATTTGCAACAAATTTAAACCCATGTGCGGCATTTCTGGATTTGTAGATTATAGTAAAACTTCCGACAAGAATATCTTGGAAAAAATGAATAGGATGCTTGCACATCGTGGACCAGATGGAGAAGGTTACGCTATGTTTCAAACAGACAATGCTAGTGTTGGTCTTGGACACCGGCGATTGAGCATAATTGATTTAACTGCTGGAGGGAGCCAACCAAAGACTTTTCAAAATCTGCACATTACTTTTAATGGAGAAGTGTATAATTATGAGGAAATAAAAAATGAGTTAGAGGTACTGGGTCATTTTTTTGATAGCCATAGCGATACAGAAGTTGTTTTACATGCATATCATGAATGGGGTAGCGATGCTTTACAAAAATTTACAGGAATGTTTGCTTTTGTAATTTATGATGATGCAGCCCAAAAACTTTTTGCTTGCAGAGATAGGGCTGGTGTAAAACCATTTTTTTATCATCAAATGAATGACCTGTTTTTATTTGGGTCAGAATTAAAAGCGCTTTTGCAACACCCAAAGTTTGAAAAGTATATAAATATAGATGCGGTGGCAGCTTACATGAAACTTGGAGTAATACCCACACCGCATTGTATTTTTCAAAACACTTATAAGTTAAAGCCCGGGCATTTTCTTGAAATTGATATTAAGCAAAATACACTTACAACAAAGCAATATTGGAATGTATATGATGCTTATAACAAACCTACATTAAATATTGATTTCCCCGAAGCGCTATCAGAAACCGAAAAAATTTTAACTAAAGCATTTAATTACCGAATGGTGAGCGATGTGCCAGTGGGAGTATTTTTAAGTGGCGGTTATGATAGCAGCTGTGTAACCGCATTGCTGCAAAAAAATTGTACAGAAAAAATTAAAACATTTACTATTGGTATGCCAGATGCTGGCTTAAATGAAGCACCTTATGCAAAAGACATTGCATCTTATTTAGGTACAGATCATACAGAAGTTTATTGCACACAAAAAGAAGCACTCGAAATTGTACCACAATTGCCTTTTTATTATGATGAGCCTTTTGCAGATAGTAGCGCTATACCAACAATGCTTGTAAGCAAAATTGCCAGAGAAAAAGTAACGGTGGCATTGTCGGCAGATGCTGGCGATGAGGTTTTTGCTGGTTATGGCAAGTATGATTATATGCTGCATTATGGTAAAAAACTTAATAGTGTGCCAGGTTTTGTAAGAAAAGTTGCAGCTGGTATAATGCATGCAGTATCTCCAAATGTTATTCCAGTTTTTAATAAGAAATATTTATTCGAAAGTCGGTATGAAAAGTTAAAAGGATTGCTCAAAAATCCATCTGATAAAAATATATTAAAAAGCATATCAACTGCCATAAACGATAATACAATTGCCCGTTTATTTAAAATAAAAACGTCCATTTTACAAACAGGGTTTGACAGCGAAGAGCTTTTAGAAAGTAATTATAACAGCCTTGCTTACACAATGGCTATAGATTATCAAACCTATTTGTTAGACGATATTTTACAAAAAGTAGACAGGGCAACTATGAGCGCTAGCCTAGAAGGTAGAGATCCTTTTTTAGATCATAATATTATAGAGTGGGCTGCACAGCTACCAATGAAATATAAATACAACAACGGCAATAAAAAATTTATATTAAAAGAAATTGTACACAAATATTTGCCTAAGGAAATGATGGATAGACCTAAAATGGGGTTTGGTATTCCGCTTGCAAATTGGTTGAACAGCGATTTAAAAAAGTATGTGGACCTTTATTTTGATACAGACTTTGTAATAAAACAAAATATTTTTGACATTAAAGAAATACAACGCATTAAAAAAGCGTTTTATGAAGACAATACCGAGAGGGCAGATATTGTTTGGTACATATTAATGTTTCAAATGTGGTATGACAAATGGATAAACAATAACTAATGACATTGTTTCTTAAAACCCTAAAAGCTTCTTTTAACTTTGCAAAACAATAAAAAAATAATTCGAATAACAACAGTACCTATGTCGTTGTGCTATCCTCTCAGAGGGCAGCCAAGCTACATGAATAATAATGGCTTTGAAGTAACGATGATAAGTTCAGATGGCATTGAACTTCCGCAGACTATAATAAATGAAACTTGCAAGCACATTATAGTGCCTATGACAAGAAAAATTACACCTTGGCAAGATTTGGTTTGTATAAAAAAGTTGGTGAAAATTTTTAAGCAAGAGAAGCCTGATATTGTACATACGGAAACACCCAAAGCAGGTTTGCTTGGCATGATAGCAGCAAAAACTTGTGGCGTTCCGGTTAGAATACACACTATTGCTGGTCTTCCTCTAATGGTAGAAAAGGGGTTAAAACTATGGGTGCTAAAATGGATAGAAAAAATCACTTACGGTTGTGCAACTAACGTATGGCCCAATAGCAATTCATTAAAAACATTTGTTTTAAAAAATAAGTTTACAAGTTTAAAAAAAATTGAGGTAATCGGTAAAGGGTCATCTAACGGCGTAGATACTGATAGATTCAATAAAAAAAATTTAAGTGCCGACACTATAGCCGAAGTAAAAAATAGCATACAATACAAAGAAGAATATACCTACTTATTGTTTATTGGTCGGTTAGTGTTGGATAAAGGTATTGTAGAGTTGGTAAATGTTTTTAAAAAGTTACATGTAAATAATCCTTCATTAAGGTTAATTTTGGCGGGGCAGTACGAACCCGAATTAGATCCATTGCCAAAAGAAATTGAAGATGAAATAATGTCTAATAAAAACATTGTACATATAAACTGGACAGATAAAGTAGAGTATTATATGGCCATAGCCAATTATTTCGTTTTTCCTTCTTACAGGGAGGGTTTTCCAAATGTATTGCTAGAAGCTGGCGCTATGGAACTTCCAATAATATGCAGTAGAATAGCTGGTAATGTAGATATTGTTACCGATAAAGATACAGGCCTTATTTTTGAAAGCATGAATGAACAGGAGCTTGAACAATCATTGATATTTGCTTTAAAAGAAAAAGAACAAATGGTGTTTATGGCAAAAAGACTTTTTGAAACGATAACTACAGTTTATAAAAGAGAAATGTTTTGGAAAAGTATGCATGAGGCTTATGAAAATTTATTAAAAAACTAAAATGTCTAAAATTATTCTTATCGGTTACTCTGGTCATGCATATGTAGCGCATAGCATACTTACATCAGTAGGTAAAGAGGTATTTGCTTATTGCGATAGTGCCATTAAAGAAAACAATCCTTTTAATCTGGAATATCTTGGTAACGAAAATTCTGAAGAAACTCTTTTAACGTTATCAAAAAATAGTTTTTTTATTGCCATTGGCGATAATCAAATTAGGCGTAGAGTGTATGAAAATTTAGCGGCGAAAAGTATTTTTCCAATAAATGCCATACATTCATCTGCAATAATTTGCTCGAGTACAATAATTGGCAAAAGTGGAGTAATGATAAGTGCTGGTGTAATCATAAATCCATTAAGCAAAATTGGTAATGGAACTATTTGTAATACTGGTTGTATAATAGAGCACGATTGTTTTATTGGCGATTTTGCGCACATAGCACCAGGAGCAGTACTTTGTGGCAATGTAACTATTGGCGCCAATAGTTTTATTGGGGCAGGGTCTGTAATAAAGCAGGGAATAACGATTGGTAAAAATGTTGTTGTAGGTGCTGGCTCTGTAGTTATAAAAGATATTCTAGATAATGCTACGGCATATGGCAATCCGGCGCAATTAAAATGATAACTTTGTTTTTTGCCGTTTACAAATAATAGCCAATTTATTTATATGCAAATATTCAACATAGAAAAATTTATTGCAAATAATATTACTAAAAGAAAAGAATCTTTTTTTGAGGAAGATATTAAAAAAAATAAAGCCGAGCTCACTACAGAAATAGAAGGTAAATCTGTGTTGGTAATTGGCGGCGCTGGTACTATCGGTAGCAGTTATGTAAAAGCAATTTTGTATTTTAAACCTGCTGTTCTATATATTGTAGATACCAATGAAAATGGTTTAACAGAACTTATCAGAGATGTAAGAAGTAATGCCACTTACACCAACCTGCCGCAGTTATTTACTTATCCAATAGATTTTGATAGTGCTGTTTTTTATAAATTATTTAAAAGGCAAAATGGTTTTGATATTGTAGCAAATTTTGCTGCACATAAGCATGTGCGTAGCGAGAAAGATGAATTTAGCATAGAGGCAATGATGCAAAATAATGTTTTGAAAGCAAAACGATTTTTAGATTTACTTATTTATTTCCCACCAAAACATTTTTTTTGTGTAAGTACAGATAAAGCGGCAAACCCTGTAAACCTTATGGGGGCTACAAAAAAGCTCATGGAAGAAGTGATAATGGCTTACGCAAATGACTTTAAAATAACTACAGCTCGTTTTGCAAACGTAGCATTTAGCAATGGTAGTTTGTTGTTTGGTTTTTTAGAAAGGCTAACTAAACAACAGCCGCTAAGTGCACCATCCGATGTAAAACGATATTTTGTTTCGCCAAAAGAAAGCGGTGAGTTGTGTATGCTTGCATGTATATTAGGAAAAACCGCAGAAATATTTTTCCCAAAATTAAAGGAAGATGAGATGCAAACATTTAGTAGCATTGGAAATCTTTTACTAAAAGATTTTGGGTTTGAACCAGATTATTGCAATACAGAACTAGAAGCAAAAACAAAAGCTAATCAACTTACAAAAGAAAGTAATTCTTACCCGGTATATTATTTCAATTCGGATACCGATGGAGAAAAATCTTACGAGGAATTTTTTACCGATAATGAAACTTTGGATAATAATAGATTTACAAACCTAGGTGTTGTAATCAATTATTCAAAAAAATCTAAAGAACATTTAAAAATTGTAATAGATCAAATTGAGCATTTGTTTAAAACAGATGATATTACCAAAACGGATATCATAGAAATGATAAAAAATATTATCCCGAATTTTAATCACATTACTACTGGCAAAAGTTTAGACTATAGAATGTAAAAAAATATTAGCATGTTATTATTAAGTGGGCCCAACATGGGTGGAAATGAATTAAAATATGTGACGGAATGTATAGAAACTGGGTGGGTGAGCAGTGTAGGTAGTTATGTAGATCAATTTGAAAAAATGAGCGCCGAGTTTGCTGGTACTAAATACGCAGTAGCTACAAGCAGCGGTACTACAGCTTTACATATTTGTCTTATTCTTACAGGTGTTGGGCAAAACGATATGGTGATAGCACCCAATATTACATTTATTGCCACACTCAATTCTATAAAATACACTGGAGCTACGCCAATATTAATTGATACTGATGCTAAAAATTGGCAAATGGATTTAAATTTATTGGAAGTGTTTTTAAAAACTGAAACAGAACAAAAAAATAATATTTGTTTTCATAAAGCTACTGGCAAACGCATTCCCATCATTATGCCAGTGCATGTATTGGGCAATATAGCCGACATGGATAGGTTGCTTTCGCTTGCAACACAACATAATTTAGTAGTAATTGAAGATAGCACGGAAGCATTGGGGAGTTATTACAAAGGTAAGCATGCTGGCAGTTTTGGCCTAATGGGAACTTTTAGTTACAATGGCAATAAAATAATTACAACTGGTGGTGGCGGTATGATTGTTACCAATGATGAAGCACTTGCAAAAAAAGCAAAGCACCTAACTACACAAGCAAAGAGCGACCCCTTTGAATATATGCACGATGAAATTGGTTACAATTATCGTCTCGTAAACGTAGCAGCAGCAATGGGTGTAGCGCAAATGGAACAATTGCCAAAATTTCTTGATCGCAAAAAAGAAATTATTGCTTTTTATAAATCAGCATTGCAAGGCGTAGGCGATATTGTGTTTCAAGAAGTGAGCGATGATGTAAACCCTAACTGGTGGCTGCCAACTATTTTTACAATAAAACAAAAAGAAATTTTAAAAGCACTGAATGATAGTAAAATGCAAAGTCGCCCTTTTTGGGTACCCATGAATCAATTACCAATGTTTAAACACGATATTTTTGTAAATAAAAATAATGTATCTGATTTTGTGTATAAACATTGCTTGAGTATTCCATGCAGCACAAATATTACTGATGTAGAATTGCAAGCTGTGGTTGATAAAATTAAATCAGTTTTTGATAATTAATTTTTTATGCAAAAGCTATTTTCACTTATTGATGAGTTGTCAAACAAAATTGAACAACACGAAAAAATTAATTCTAAGATTTCTTCGGCAAGTGTAGGTTGGCATATTGCGCATTCTACCATTGTAGTAAAACAAATAGTAGAGCAACTAGAAAAATCTGACCCCGCTGTGTACAAATGGAAATTTAGTATGCCAAGATCCATTGTTTTTTTAATGAACAAAATACCAAGAGGGAAGGGTAAAGCACCAAAATCGGTACAGGTCGAAGACAACTTTACAATAGAAAGGCTAAAAAAGTTTATAGATATTGCTCAAGAAAAAGCAACAATGCTTGATGGGATGGATGATAAGAAAAATTTTCAACATCCGTATTTTGGTATGCTTCATGTAAAATCTACCTTAAAATTCTTACTTATTCACACGAATCATCACATACAAATTATTGATGATGTAATTAAAGCCAGCAAATAAGCGGTCTTTTTTAAAATATATTACTTAATTTATTTTCTTTAGTGTTATTTTGCGATAATTATTATTTTGGCAGATATAACATGTACAAATTTCTCAAACGCATTATAGATATTTTGATTGCTTCGGTAGCATTGATATTGCTTTCGCCAATACTCATACCAGTAATGATTGTACTTTTATTTACTGGCGAGCACGAAATTTTTTATTTTCAAAAAAGAGTTGGGTATAAAAAACAGCTATTTGATATTTGGAAATTTGCAACCATGCTAAAAAATAGTCCAAATATTGGTACAGGAGAAATTACGCTTCGCAATGATCCAAGAGTAATGCCATTTGGGTCTTTTCTTCGTAAAACAAAAATAAATGAACTGCCACAAATCATAAATGTTTTTAAAGGCGAAATGAGTATTGTAGGGCCAAGACCATTAATGCAAGTTAGTTTTGCTAAATATAGCGATGATGTAAAAGATAAAATTTACAATTCAAAGCCTGGTATGACGGGAATTGGGTCTATCATTTTTAGAGATGAGGAAAGTTTAGTGTCTGATCAAACAGGAGATCATGCAAAATATTACGAAGAGCACATTTTCCCTTACAAAGGTGCATTAGAAATGTGGTATCAGCAAAATGCATCCGTGTTTACCGATTTTAAAATTATTTTTCTTACAGCTTGGTCTATTGTTTTTCCCCAAAATAAATTAGCTAATAAATTTTTTAAAGATTTGCCTAAGCGTTCATTTTAGGTTTATTTGTTTTGTCTCAAATAAGCAACCATTTTTTACATATTTTCTTTTTGCTTCATACTATGCATTTATCTTAAATTTACATCTCAGCAACTACTTCCTACGTATTTAAATTTAATGAAAAAAGCAATTATAATTGGTAGCGGTTTTGCAGGGTTATCAGCAGCTAGTTTTATGGCTAAGGCAGGCTGGGATGTTACCATACTCGAAAAGCATTTGCAACCTGGTGGCCGTGCACAAAAATTTGAAGTCGCAGGTTTTATTTTTGATATGGGTCCAAGTTGGTATTGGATGCCCGATGTATTTGAACGATATTTTAATTGCTTTGGCAAAAAAGTGTCTGATTATTATTCGCTCAAAAGACTTGATCCATCTTACTCCGTTTATTACCCAAAGAATAAAATAGATATACCCGCAGATTATGAGGCACTTAAAAATTTATTTGAAAGTATAGAAAAAGGTAGTGCAAAAAAGTTAGATAAATTTTTAGAAGAAGCGGCATACAAATATGAAGTAGGTGTAAAAAAATTGGTTTTTAAGCCAAGCCTTTCTGCAATGGAGTATGCAGATATAGATCTGGCAAAAGGCATTTTAAAATTAGATGTATTTACAAATATGAAAAAACATATTGGTAAATATTTTAAGCATCCCCAATTGCTACAGTTGATGGAGTTTCCGGTTTTATTTTTAGGAGCATTGCCACAAAATATTCCCGCATTGTATAGCTTAATGAATTATGCAGATATAAAACTCGGCACTTGGTATCCCGAAGGAGGCTTGAACACTGTAGCAACTTCCATGCATACACTAGCCACAGAGTTAGGAGTTAAAACTTTTTTTGGGCAAAACGTACAAAGCATAAATATTGAAAATGGCAAAGCTGTTTCTGTAACAACAACTTCATCTAAAGGCAAAGAAATATTTTTTGCAAATGCTATTATTTCCGCAGCAGATTATCATTTTACAGAAACAACATTATTGCAAGAAAAATATAGATCTTACAGTCAAGCATATTGGAACAAAAGAGTAATGGCTCCTTCTTGTTTACTATATTATGTTGGTCTCAATAAAAAATTAAAAAATATTCATCATCATTCCTTATTTTTTGATGTAGATTTTGATAAACATGGTAAAGAAATTTATGATACCCCTATGTGGCCAACTGAACCGTTGTTTTACGTATGCGCATCATCCATTACAGACGACAGTGTGGCACCTTCTGGTTGCGAAAACCTTTTTTTTCTTATTCCTGTGGCTGCAGGGTTAGATGGAGACGATGAAAAGGTGAGAGATAAATACTTTTTTGAAATAGCATCACGCTTTGAAAACCAAATTGGAGAAAAAGTTTTGGAAAATATAATCCATAAACGATCTTATTCCGTATCTGACTTTAAAAATGACTATAATGCATTTAAAGGGAATGCTTATGGGTTAGCCAATACATTGATGCAAACGGCGATATTAAAACCGTCGCTCAAGAGTAAGAAAGTTAGTAACTTGTATTATGCAGGACAGTTAACCGTGCCCGGTCCCGGTGTGCCACCATCGTTAATTAGTGGAGAAGTAGCAGCAGCACAGGTGGTTAAAGAGTTCAAGGTTGATGGTTGAAGGTTCGAGATTGTTTAAGATTGTTGAAGGTTGTTTGAAGGGTTGAAGGAGCCCGTTTAATTTTGAATGTATTTCAAAAATTAAAAGCTCCCAATGTTTTGCGAAGCAAAACCAAATCCCGTCTTCTTTCTGCCAAAACGTCTTCCCGTCTTCTCGGCAACAAAAAAAATAAAAGCTAGTAAAAAATTAAATGATAGAATTATTTCACACAGTAAGCCACGAATGTAGCAAAATAACTGCCGAGAGATACTCAACATCGTTCAGCAGTGCCATACGTATGCTACACGCAGACATACGGATGCCTGTGTATGACATTTATGGCTTTGTGCGTTTTGCAGATGAAATTGTAGATACGTTTCACGGTTTTGATAAGACCAATTTATTATCCAATTTTAAAAAAGAAACTTTCGATGCTATTGCAAGAGGTATAAGTCTAAATCCAATTTTACATAGCTTTCAAATAACTGTAAATAAATACAAAATTGACCATACTTTAATAGAAGCGTTCTTTAATAGTATGGAAATGGATTTGAGCCAAAAACAATATGATGCATCTGCGTACAACACCTATATATATGGAAGTGCAGAAGTGGTTGGATTAATGTGCTTATATGTTTTTTGTGATGGTAATAAATCTGAATGCGAAAAACTAAAACCTGCTGCTCAAAGCCTTGGTGCAGCTTTTCAAAAAATAAATTTTTTGCGAGATTTAAAAGCAGACCATGAGGAATTAAATAGAACATATTTTCCTGGGGTAAACTTTAAAAATTTTACCGAAAATGATAAACGAATTATTGAAGAAGATATAGCCAAAGATTTAAAACAAGCATACGAAGGAATAGTTATGCTTCCTAACAAAGCTAGGTTTGGCGTATATGTGGCGTATAAATATTACCTCACGCTATTTAAGAAAATAAAAACAGCACAACCGCAAGTATTGTTACAAAATAGGGTACGCATTAGTAATGCATTTAAAGCCGTAATTTTGTTGAAAGCGAGTTTACGTAGCTCCTTCAATTCATTATAATCTTTATGCAGTATAAAAAAGCAGTTATCATTGGTAGCGGTGTGGCAGGTTTGGCTTCAGCCATAAGGCTTACTGTGCAAGGTTTTTCAGTTTCTGTGTATGAAAAAAATAGTTACCCAGGCGGTAAGTTATCGGCTTTTAAAAATGCAGGTTTTCATTTTGATGCGGGGCCTTCTTTATTTACCCAACCACAAAATATAGAAGAACTTTTTGAACTGGCTGATGAACAAATTGAAGATTATTTTTCCTACAGCAAACTTGACATTGCTTGCAAATATTTTTACGAAAATGGTAAAACGATAAACGCATATAGCAATGCAAATTTGTTTGCTAACGAATTGTTGGAAAAAGTAAATGAACCCGAAGCCAACGTAAAAAATTATTTAAGCCGCTCAGAAAAATTGTACAGCGGCCTTGCCAATATTTTTATAAATTATTCTTTGCACAAAAGAAGCACTTGGTTTCACCCACGAATTATACAATCATTATCAGCTTTAAAATTTTCATATTTATTTCAGTCATTAAGTACATATAACAAACGATTTGTAGCGAAAGAAACACAACAAATTTTTAATCGTTTTGCTACTTATAATGGCAGCAATCCTTACAAAGCCCCTGCCATGCTAAGTTTGATACCACACTTGGAACATAACGAAGGTGCTTCTTACCCGCATGGCGGCATGATAAATATTACCAATGCTTTGTATAATTTGGCTATCCAAAAAGGTGTGTCGTTTTATTTTAATTCCCCAGTGCAAAGAATAATTTGTCCAGATAATAAAGCTGCAGGCATAGTAGTAAACAACGAAAATATTTTTGCAGATGTGGTAGTGAGTAATAGCGATGTTTACTTTACATACAAATATTTATTGGGCAATGATAAAAAAGCAAATAAAATTTTAAAGCAAGAAAGGAGCAGTAGTGCTTTGGTTTTCTATTGGGGTATCAATACAACATTTCCAGAATTAGAATTACATAATATACTTTTTACAAATGATTATCCTGATGAGTTTGCACATATTTTTAAACTAAAAAAAATATATACCGACCCTACCATTTATATAAACATTACAAGCAAGCAAGAAGCTGCACAAGCTCCCACCAATTGCGAAAATTGGTTTGTAATGATAAATGTACCTGCTGATACAAATTATGATTCCGCAGCATTAATAGCAATAGCTAAAAAGCATATTGTACAAAAAATTAACCGTTTGCTCAATACGGATATAGAAAAATATATAGTAGCAGAAGAAATGTTGCACCCACAAAGTATAGAAACCAATACAGGTTCATATCTTGGTTCGCTGTATGGCACTAGTAGCAATAGTAAAAAAGCTGCATTTCTTCGACCCCCAAATTTTACGAGCTATATAAAAAACTTGTATTGCTGTGGTGGTAGTGTACACCCAGGTGGCGGTATTCCGCTTTGTTTAAAAAGTGCAAAAATTGTAAGCGATTTAATAAAGCATGATATAAAAAAAGAAAGAAAAACACATGCTTAATACAAAAACACAAATTGCAACCGCTATAGCCATTCTTTTTCACACCATTGGTTTGGTAGGACTGTTTTTTAATAAAGATTTTTTTGTAGCAACAACGGCATTCAATCTTTTATTAATGGCAGGTTTATTGTTTTATACACAGCAAAAAATAAACATTGCTTTCTTGATTTTTGTGTTGGTTTGTTTTATTACTGGCGTAGTTATAGAAATTATTGGCACAAGTACTGGTTATCTTTTTGGGGAATATGAATATGGTAAAATGCTAGGTATTGGTATAAAAAAAGTACCCCTGGTTATTGGTGTCAATTGGTTTATTATTATGTATTGCTGTGGCATTACCGTGCATACTATTTTAGAAAAGTTATCCGCAAAGCTAGAAACTATGACGGGTGCGCCTTCGCCCGCATTAAAAATTTTATCTATCGTATCTGATGGTGCCATGTTGGCTGTGGTATTTGATTGGCTAATGGAACCTGCTGCTATAAAACTAGGTTATTGGAAATGGCTTGGCGATGGAGAAATACCAGCATACAATTACATGACATGGTTTGTAATAAGCTCATTATTGATGCTCGTTTTTAGTGTGTTAAAATTTAATAAGCAAAACATTTTCGCAGTAAATTTGCTTATGATAATGATGATGTTTTTTATGCTAGTAAGAACTTTTTTATGATATTATTATTTTACATATCAATTGCGCTTGCTACTTTCTTTTTAATGGAAGGTATTACTTGGGCTACGCATAAATTTGTAATGCATGGTTTTTTGTGGTATTTGCACGAAGATCATCATCAACCACAAGGGTCTTTTTTTGAAAAAAACGATGCTTTCTTTTTAATATTTGCCATACCAAGTTGGTTGTGCATTATGCTTGGTTTACAAAACGGAAATTACATTGCGGCATCTATTGGATTTGGTATTGCCATGTATGGCTTTGCTTATTTTTTAGTACACGATGTAATCATTCATCAGCGGTTTAAATGGTTTACCCGCAGCAACAATGTGTATGTACGTACCATACGCTGGGCACACAAAATGCACCATAAGCATATGTGTAAAGAAGATGGAGAAAGTTTTGGTATGTTATACGTTGCGAAAAAATATTGGCAAAAGGTGAAGGCGGATAAGACGAGGAAGGTTTTTTAGGATTTGTTAACGGGCTTGGTTTTTCATAGCATCATGGTTGTAGCTTGCCCCTATGCTTGCGTAGGGGTCACTCACTTGTACGGCATGCCATTATTGAACTTTTATCGAAATTTTTTATTTGAACCCACACTACACATATTTCATCATCTTAGCATGCTCCCTCGCAGGCCCACTTGCACTTAGTTTTGATAAAAAAGTAGCGTTCTATAAAAAATGGAAATACATTTTTGCTGCCATGGTTTTACCTGCATTGTTTTATATAATTTGGGATGGTTATTTTGCTGGCGAAAAAATTTGGTTTTTTAATGCGGATTATATTGCTACCAAAACCAACATCTATAATTTACCATTAGAAGAAGTGCTTTTCTTTTTTGTAGTACCTTATTGCTGCACGTTTGTGTACGAATGTGTGCGATGTTATTTTCCAATATTGCAAAGCAATAAAAAAGCAGATACTATTTTATGGGCACTAGGCTTTGCTGTTTTAATATTTGGTTTTTTTACATTAAAACTTCGCTACACATCTTATACTTGTATTTTTTTAGCAGTATTTATTTTTATTGTAATGGGTTTTAGGAAATATTTTACCTCTTTTAATAGCACTGCATTTTTGGTATCGTACTGCATAATTCTTATTCCTTACTTTGTAGTAAATGGTTTTCTTACGGCCATACCAGTAATAACATACAACAACACTGAAAATTTAGCTACAAGAATTTATACCATACCTGTAGAAGATATGTTTTATGGTATGCTGCTCGTAATGATGAATGTAGTGGGGTATGAAAAATTAATGAAACGCAGTGTCTCTAATAAATAATTTATTTTACCACACACATTTCGTCCCACCTTGTTGTATAGCGAGGGCTGCGTAACTCTTGCCGCATTTTCCAATTCCGTTTGGTACCGCTTGCTGCAAATTTTATGATATCATCTCTCATAGCAAAGTTTACATTGTCGAGCGTACTCATGAGTAAGCGATGGTTATTTTTAATTTCAGGCATAAATAAGTTTCCTTGTATAGTTGTGTCTGGCACAATCCCACTAAGCATTACGCCTGCTTTTTTATAAATACGACCATGCTCATACAATTTATCTACCAGCTGCACAGCCGCTTTTATAAGCTCGTTGCTGGCAGATGTTGCCACGGGTAGTGTTACATAACTGCCCACACTTGGGCCATGCCTAAAATAAGTATTATTACTTTGCTCCTTTGGTACTACAAATACATTTATAATACTTGCAGCACTTTGTTGCCTTCGTAGTTTTTCTGCTGCTCGTGATGTGTAGGTGGCTATAGCTTCTTTTATATCGCCAATATTTTTTACTGGGCTACCAAACATTCTTGTGGTAGCAATCATTTTTTTTAGCACCAACTCTTCTTTCATTTCGCTTGACGGCTCTCCTTTTAATTCTTTTATTAATCTTACACCAACTACGCCCCCTAAATTTTTTTTACCCCACTCTTCTGTTTTTTTAGTGAGGTCAAATGCCGTGTACACCGCATTCATTTCTTTTAGCTTTTCTGCATACTGTCTGCCCACGCCCCACACTTCGCCAATGGGTGTATCCTGTAAAGCCTTTGCTATTTTTTCTTTTGTATCTAGCACCACCACACATTGCGTGGCTATTTTATTTTTTTTGGCTAAATGATTCGCCACTTTAGATAATACTTTTGTAGGTGCCACACCAATAGATACTTTTATACCCGTCCACAACTCTACCGTTTCTCGTATGTTTAGTGCTACTTGTTGTAAATCTTTATCTGCAAATTCATCGAGGTTTAAAAATGCTTCATCTACAGAATATACTTCTATGTTTTCTTTTCCTAGCATAATGCGCAGGGTTTCCATTACACGCCAACTCAGGTCGCCATACAAATTATAGTTAGATGAAAATGTGGCTACGCCATATTTTTCTATGATGGGCTTTGCCATAAAATATGGCCCTGCCATTACCACGCCTAGCTTCTTTGCTTCGTCCGTACGAGATATAATACAGCCATCGTTGTTGCTGAGTACAACAACGGGCTTATCATCTAAATGCGGTAGAAATAATCTTTCGCAGGAGCAATAAAAACTGTTACAATCTATGATGGCTTTCATGTGTGTTAAGTATATTTTATCGAACTTTCTTTAAACTATTAGAAAGGTTGTGTAACCCCAACGGCGGCTTTTCGCCCCGTTGATGTTTGAATAGGAAGTCCACACTTAAACCGCTGACGGGGGATAAACCCGCCGTCAGGGTTTTGGCGAACACCCTTCAAATTACCAGAGAGGCGGCATTACCCCAACGGCGGCTTTTCGCCCCGTTGGCGGTTGAGTAGAAAGTCTCTGTTTAAAATACTTACTGGGTTTGCAACCGCCGTCAGGGTTTGATAACTCTTTTAAATTCGATAAATATTTTACTCTATTTCGAAATTTATATACTTTCTATTTTCATATCTTTCTTCGTGTTGTTTTATAAAAGCATCTTTACCACCAAACCAATCTAATACTTTATCTACAGCAACAATATTATTATCATTTTCTATTATTGCATGATAAGATGAAAAAGGCCAATCTTTAAAATTGCCTTCTATCATTTGGTGTAGTTGTGCATTGTAATGACAGTAATAAATCATCGAAGTAAAATATTTAGCATTATCAACTAACTTTCGTTCGAATGGTGATTCAAATAAAGAACCTGTTCTTTGGTATGATTTATTTATAGCTTGTGCGTAAGAATTAAAAAAATGAGATAATTGTTTTGGTGCATTTAATTTTATTTCTCCTTTGCCATCATCTCTTTTTACAATTACATTCTCTTTTACATAAACAAACAAATGAAAATGATTTTTTAGTAACGCATAAGAATATGTTTCAAAAACATCAGCGCAATATTTTTTATATTGCTGTAAAAAATAATAGTAATTGCCTTCTTCTTTAAAAATGTTTTCTCCGTTTATTCCTCGGTTGTAAATATGAAAATAATGACCTTCTGTAAGTGGTTTTGTTTCCATTTGGTTTTATTTAGAAATACGCTAAAAGTTAATATATAAATTTAGAAAAGTTTCTATTTAAATCGCTGAAGCGGTTTGTAAAATTTTTTTAAATTATTATGTAGTTTGCACAACCCCAACGGCGGCTTTTCGCCCCGTTGGCGGTTGAATAGGAAAGTCTCAGCTTAAACCGCTGACGGGGGATAAACCCGCCATCAGGGTTTGGCTACCTCTTTTATAAATAAAGTTTCCCCTATAACATCCTCAAAATACAAGTCACCACGCCCCACACTTTAAAATCCGTCATTTCATTTACTTCTATTTTTGCAACCCTTGGCGATTCGGCGGTTAAAAAAAGTTTATTGAACGATTGCTCATAGCGGCGTATTAGCATTTCCCCATCTACCACAGCTATTACGGTTTTGCCATTGCTTGCCTTTATGCTTTTATCTACAATAACCACATCGCCGCTAAAAATGCCTGCGTTTATCATGCTATTACCACTCACTTTCATAAAAAATGTAGCGGGTTTGTTTTTTATCAATTGTTCGTTGAGGTCTATACCCCGTTCTGAATAATCGTCTGTGGCTGCGCCAAAACCTGTTGCATTTGCAGTTACTACATTATTCTGCGTATAACGCTTGCTACCAGTGTAGCTGCTACCAAAAAAGTTTTCCACTTCCATAAAAAAAAGATTTATAATACTAAAATACTTAGTAAATTTATGCTAAAATAATTATCTAGAAAAATAATTTTAAAAAGGCGGGTATAAAATGAGCATGTCGAAAGGTTGATGGCAATGAAAAAACTCATTGGCAAATAATTCCGAAACTTCGGAAACAAAAACTAAAATAAATATTAACACATGAAAAATATAATTGCAATGCCTGATTACAAAGCATACGAGTATTTATTGGTGCTTAATCCGCACGAAGATTTGCGCAATAAAATAATGAACATTAAAAAAAAATTTTATAATAGCTACAAAGCATCTGTAGCATTGTTTAGCAAGCCGCATGTTGCACTAGCTACTTTTACACAATACGAAATAGCAGAAAAGCGAATCATAAATAGACTGCACATTATTGCTATGGGCTTTAAACCTGTAAAAATAGAAATGCGAGATTATGGAAGTTTCCCCGCACATACCATATATATAAACGTAGTGAGCAAAGTACCCATACAAAGTTTGGTAAAGCAAATACGAACCGAAGCGCAAAAACTAATGAAGTTTGATGACGACCACAAGCCGCATTTTATGCTAGAGCCCTACATTACCATTGCAAGAAAATTACAACCATGGCAATACGAAAAAGGTTGGTTGGAATATAGTCACCGGCATTTTACTGGGCGCTTTATTGCAGATGCCATGTTGTTATTAAAAAGACCTGTGGGTGAAATGAAATATGAAATAGCAGCAAGGTTTGCATTTGAAAATTTAGATGTGGGTGTGGCGCAGGGGGCGTTGTTTTGACCTCACCCTCGTTCCCTCTCCGCAAGCGGAGAGGGAGGACTCGAAGAACGAAGCGAAGATGTTTGCGAATGAAGGGAATTGCAATTGCGACGAACCCTGAAAGGGTTCACTTTGCATAACCATGAGTGTAACACACGGATAGGGACTACAACACAATCATAACATACACATAACATGCTACAACAAGACCACCATAAAGTAAAAGCCACCGAGCAAGCAGAAAAACTGCAATACCATCATGGCCGTGGAGCACAAATAAATACTAAAAATCGATTCTTAAAAGATGAAATAACGCAAGAAAATGTAGAAGCCATTGATGATTGGGAGGCATCAAATATAAAAACACAGTACATAGAAATGCAATCGAAAACGATTGTAAATAAAGTGGAAAGTAAAGATGTGGGCATGGGCTATAGCATGAACCCGTATGCAGGTTGCGAGCATGGATGCATATATTGCTACGCACGCAATGTGCATGAGTATTGGGGCTACAGCGCAGGCATAGATTTTGAACAAAAAATTTTAATAAAGAAAAATGCACCTCAGTTATTGCGAAAATTTTTGGAACATCCTAAATGGGAATGCGCACCCATCATGCTAAGCGGCAATACAGATTGCTACCAACCTGCAGAACAACAATACCGCCTCACCCGTGGATTGCTAGAAGTGTGTAACGAATTTAACCAACCCGTGGGCATACTTACCAAAAACTCGTGGATACTAAAAGACAAAGATGTGTTGCAAGAAATGGCGAAGAAAAAAATTGTATCGGCCATGGTTTCTATTACCTCTTTTAACGAAGACCTGCGCCGCATTATGGAGCCACGTACTACTACTGCAAAACAAAAACTAAAAGTAATTGAAGAGTTAAGCAAAGCTGGTGTGCGTATGGGCATTATGATGGGGCCTATGATACCCGGCCTTAACGAGCACGAAATGCAACGCATTATGAAAGCGGCGGCAGACCACGGAGCTACCTTTACAGCTTATACTTTTGTACGACTGAACGGTGCTATAAAACTTTTGTTTCACGATTGGTTGTATAAAAATTTTCCTAACCATGCAGATAAAGTGTGGCATCTTATAGAGCAAAGCCATGATGGAAAAGTAAATGATACCCGCTGGGGCGTACGAATGCGTGGCGAAGGCAACATTGCACAAATGGTGGCACAGCAATATAAAAAATATGGCTTACTCTATAATATGAATGCAGAAGAGTGGAGTTTGGATACGAGTATTTTTAGAGTGCCGGGTGGGCAGGGGAGGTTGTTTTGAAAAGTTTAGAGTATCAGGATTACAAGAAATACGTAAATTGTACTTAGAGAAAAATAAATTAAAATGGAATCAAAGAAATATAAAAGAGACGAAAAGGGAGATATTGTTTCCCCTAAAATGAAAGAAGATTTTTTATCGAACTAAATAAATCTATATGGACATATGTATTTCATTTTAAAAACCCTGATGGCTTTTTTTCAGAAGTTGATTATGAAAAATTTCCTGTGGAAGATATGAGAACAGATTTACCAAAGTTTGAGCTTGAAAAATATAAACTTTTTAAAACAGATATACCCGCAAGCGATGAACAATTGTCTCGAAGAAATTTATATAATGTTCTTTTAAATGAATTTTTCGCTCCGATTTTTAAAATTGGAATGCGAGAACTTGATGATTTAGAAATAGATATTTTTACACTAGTAATTCCAAAAGAAAAACTTAAAAAGATATGCGATTTTATTCAGGTTTGTGGTTTAGAAAACCATAAGGACTTTGTACTTTTTCTTATTGCAAAAATTGAGCAAATTTATGTGAGAGATGTAGAATTTTATGATAGACCTGAGCAAAGAAAAATAATTAAGGAATTCCCTAATGAAGTAAAAAAATTGCATCAAGTATTAAAGATTTCAGAGCGTGATTATTCTTATAGTAAAACTGAAAAGCCAATACTTAAGCAGATTGTTTTTCATTATAATACAATTGAATCTATCAAAATAAATGACGATTCATTATTGTCAAATATTAACGACTCTACAATTGAATATTATAATAATGGGGCAAGAAAAAATTGGGAAAAACAACTTCTTTCATTTCCAAATGTATATGATGAAAATCAATTGCCAAATCAATTTCGACACAGGTTATGCAACGTCTTACATAATTTTTTAAATGGCATAAACGCATTTAAATTTGACGATAAAAAAACTACTGACCTAGAAATAGAAGTTATAGCAAGGATATTGGATTTTGCTCATGTAAAATTTTATAATAAAAATGATGAAGAGTTTGATATTGATGTAGATTTAACTAGTATAAGGCAGCATATTAGAAATTCAATAAAACGAAAAGAGTTAGTAAATGAAAATTTAAGCCTTACCCCTAAAGACTTTGCGATAGATTTAGATAAATTAAATAAGTATTTTGATAAAGAATTTATCGATATTGGTAATACTCATTATAACAATCAAGACTTGATAGATGTTTTTAGTATTACAGACCAATTTGAAATAAATGATGCTGTGTCCAATTTACTTTACATATTTTCTTGCTTAAAGAAAAAAAGTACTCATATAGGTCATCAATTTGAATTATTATTTAATAAAGAAATTGAAAATAATAATGATTATCAGTCTTGGAAAAAAATTATTGACCTTTTGAAATCAAAGAAAAAGTTTTCTGAAATAAATTTCAAAATAGAGCTAGATGATAATTTATATAGTTTTCAAGAAAGACTTTCTTTTGAATTGGTAGAACAGGCTCTTTTAGAATACTATGAAAAGCATTCCTTTGAATTTGAAATAGATTTTTATGAGTCATATGTAGATTTTAATAAAATAAAAAAATCATTCAAACTAATTACAACGGGTAAATTACATGAACCAAAAAATAGGTTTTTTCCTTTGTTTTGTAAACAGTGTTATCATTTTTTATTGTCCGAGTATCCGCCAAGTGAAAGAAATTGGAATCCTTCAAAAAAATATTTTTCAATTATAGGTCTTCTATTGATTAATAGTTATTTTTTAACTCATAAAATGTGGGAGGAGGAGTTTATTTTTAAAAAAGTAGAATATTGGTATAACTTATAAATTGCTGATTTTCAATTACAACAAAATGGCTTTTAAATTTAGTTCTTTTGTTTTAATTAATTTTTCAAAATAGCTCAACCTTTGTTTCAATAAAATAATATTTTATGAAATTGGAACAAAAAAAGCAGGTAAAATATAAAAGAGAAAAAAATAAAGTTGAAATAAATGGAGATAGCAACCATGTTTACTGGCAAATATGGTTTGACCTAGTAACTAATAAACTTTTATATTTTTTTCTTTTATTCGTTTTGGTATTTTGTCAATCACCTTCTAATATTATTTCCTTTATAATTATGTACCTAAAAAGTATTTTCTAACCATGGCACAATCCTCAATAGAATGGACAGAAATGACTTGGAACCCCACAACGGGTTGTAATAAAATATCAGCAGGTTGTAAGTATTGTTATGCAGAAGTAATGACAAGAAGGCTTACCGCAATGGGTATAGAAAAATACAAAGATGGTTTTGAGGTAAGAACACACGAAGATTCTTTACAAACACCTTTTTCATGGAAAAAACCGTAAGTAGTTTTTGTAAATTCAATGAGCGATTTGTTTCATCCCGATGTGCCGATAGCATTTATACAAAAAGTATTTTTTGTAATGAATGAAACGCCACAACATACTTACCAAGTGCTTACCAAGCGTGCAGAAAGATTGTACGAAATACATAACCAACTCACTTGGACACCAAATATATGGATGGGTGTTTCTGTAGAAGATTGAAGAGTAACGGAGAGAATAGATTTTTTAAGAGAAACAAATGCACAAACAAAATTTCTTTCTTGCGAACCATTAATTGGTCCATTGCACAATATGAATTTGGATGGAATAGATTGGGTAATTGTAGGTGGCGAAAGCGGAAGAAAAGCAAGACCAATTTATGAATTGTGGGTGTTGGATATAAAGCTACAATGCAATGAGCAAGGCTCCGCATTTTTCTTCAAACAATGGGGCGGTGTAAATAAAAAGAAAACTGGTCGTGAACTTGGGGGAAGAACGTATGATGAAATGCCTGTACTTGCTGCCTTATAAAACATAAAAGTCGCAAAAAATTTCTACGACTTTTATATTTACTTACTTCATTTTATCTGAAATAAATTCAAGCAATTTTTCATCGCTCACTTTATTAGATGTGGGCTCTGCTGTTTTTCCTACTATTGTTGCTTGTTGAGAAGCTTTCCTTACACCAAATTATTTTTTGAATTCATTTTTTTTAAATTGATATGAAAACTAACTAAATCGTTTTTTTAAAGATGCTTTGTAAGTGTATTTGTTGCGACTGTGGTGTTAATTTATTGAAAATAATTATTGCTACGGGGTTCTGGGGAAGTAAAACATTTGAATTACAATAATCATAATTCCACAAAAATGGCTTTTAGCGAGTAAGGCAAATGGTATCAATTTTTTCCTATTTATATTTGCATCAATGGCACAAAAAAAATTACTTCGCTTTGCACAAATAAAAGAATTTGAAAATGTATTTGAAAAACCTACAGATATGCAAGGCAAATGGCAAGTGCATTTTAAAAACAATAATCCCATCATTCTTGAGCTGGCATGTGGTAGAGGCGAATATACTGTCGGACTTGCGCATTTGCACGCCAATAAAAATTTTGTAGGTGTGGATATTAAAGGGAATAGAATGTTCATTGGTGCAAAAAAGGTCTTGGATAATCATCTTATGAACGCCGCATTCTTACGTTCTCAAATAGAATCATTGTCTTATTGTTTTTCAAAAGATGAAGTTGATGAAATTTGGATAACATTTCCCGACCCACAATTGCGTATTTCTAAAGCAAAAAAAAGATTAACGCACCCTAGATTTTTGAGGGAGTATTTGCAAATATTAAAGAAAGACGGCCCGATTCATTTAAAAACCGATTCTCCACATTTGTATCGTTTTACCAAAAAAATTATTACCATGTATGGTCTTACTTTATTGGAAGACAGAGCCGATGTGTTTGCAGAAAAAATTATTGCTGATGAATTAAAAATAAAAACACATTACGAAAACTTGGATATAGCCGGCAGTAAAAAAATACATTATTTAAAATTTACATTGCCTACAGAAATTGTAGATATAGATAAACAATTACAAGAACAATTGATGGCAGAAAACGACATTTAACCATGAGCAATATTGTAGAAGGAGAGGATTTTTATTATAACAAAGATGGCTATATGGTGCTCACTTCATCGTATCATCTTAGGCGAGGGAAATGCTGTGGCAGGGGCTGTATGCATTGTCCGTATAAATATGAAAATGTAGAAACTGAAAAAAGAAATACATTGCTACAAGAAAGGCCGCCTGTTATTTTAATGAAAATTGATAAAAAATAAACCATGGCAAAAAATATAAAAAAAGCAGATGGTACATTTACATTTTTTGATGACGTATATGATGTGGTGCGGCAAATTCCTAAAGGCCGTGTAACATCTTACGGAGCAATTGGAAAATATTTGGGCACAGCCTTATCTGCCCGTATGGTAGGCTGGGCCATGAATGCAGCGCACAATCAAAAACCAAAAGTGCCTGCACATAGAGTTGTTAATAGGCAAGGTATGCTTACTGGTAAGTTTCATTTTGCCACACCTACTTTAATGGAAGAATTATTACTAAAAGAAAAGATTGTGGTGAAAAATGAAAAGATTGTTGATTTTGAAAAACATTATTGGGATCCGAGTGTGGAGCTGGGGTTATAGCTAAAAGATCAAAGGAGAAAAAGAGGCCAACGCAACACCTCTTTTACTCTCTTTCCCTCCTTTGACCTCTTAGCCAACCACTCTTACAAATAACAAATACCTTTACACAAATTTATTACATGAGTCAAACTATTCAAGGCACTATCGCATTCATAAACCATCACAAGGGCTATGCTATGATTGAATATGAAGAAGGCAACAAGAAAAAAACGGTGCGTGCAAGTATTGACGATAAGACACAAAAGGAAATGAAAGAAAAGAAGCTTATCAAAAAAACGCATCATTTTATGGTGGGCGATGTGGTGAGTTTTCAAGTAAAATTATCGGATAGGGGCGATAGAATGATGGCAGTAGGTACAACATTTTTATACAACAATGCACTGGATGTACTTATCAATAAAAGTTTTTTAAACAATAAATTTATTGGCTATTTAAAGAAAGTAGATGAAAGCTATTTTGTAAAAGAAATAGACAGCTACTTGTTTTTTCATGTGCCGTTTTCACCTTGGCAAATTGTACCTAAAGAAGTTGACCTAAACGAACAAGTAACTTTTTCGCTCGAAAATGTAGATAAAAAAGAAAAAATATTTGCCTCTCTTTTAAATAATGAATATATACCAGAGTTTGAACAAGCCGTAAAATTATTTAAAACTAAAACTCCCATTGATGCTGAAGTGTATAAAATTACACCGCACGGAATTCACCTAAACATAATAGGTAAAAAAATACAAGCTAAAATACCTTTTGAAGAAAATATAAAAATTGGCGATACAATAAATGTGCTCATTACTTATTTGGGAAAGAATAAAATTGCTGTAGAAAAACTATAAGGTATCCATTGCTTTTTAGTAAATAATTTACCCAAATGGAAAAACTTGAAAAAATACTAATAATCGTTAGTTTTGTCAACATATTATGGCAAAAATAAAAGTGCAAGCAAATGGCACAAAAAAAGATATTATTTTAAAAAATGCGGCGGCGCTTTTTAGAAAAAAAGGGTTTACAGCTACTTCTGTACGTGAACTTGCAGAAAGTTTGGGAATAGAAGCGCCAAGTTTATACAATCCTATTGGCTCTAAAGTAGAGCTGTTGCAAGAAATTTGTTTTGCAGTGGCGGAAGATTACACTGCCAAGATGAATATTATAATGGACTCTACAGAAAACGCTGCGCAAAAAATGGAAGCCGTTATTCGTTTTCATGTACGCAAGCTGTCTACTGACTTCGATAGAGTTTTTGTTTCGGACCATGAATGGAAACAATTACCAAAGAAAAAGCTAGAAGAATTTTTGATGTTTAGAAGGAGTTATGAAAAGCATATGATTGACATTATTACAGAAGGAATAGATAAAAAAATATTTAAAAATTTATTACCCAATATAACGGTGCTTACCATTCTTTCTGCAGTGCGGGGATTAGAATTGACCCAAAAACACAAAAATGAATTTACAATAGAACAGTTAGAAGACAATATGGTACAACATTTACTAAACGGAATAATAAAATAAAATGGCAGTACATTTTCATACATTAAAAATAAAAGAAATAATAAAAGAAACGGCAGATTGTGTGTCTGTAAGTTTTATTGTGCCGCCAGAACTAAGCGATTTGTTTTTGTTTAAAGAAGGGCAAAACATTACACTAAAAAAAATAATTAATGGCGAAGAAGTTCGTCGTTCTTATTCTATATGCAATGCACCGCACGAAAAAGAATTGAGAGTGGCTATTAAAAAAGTAGAAGGAGGTTTGTTTTCAACATTTGCAAATGATGAATTAAAATCTGGCGATTGTTTAGATGTATTGCCGCCAACTGGTCGATTTACATCGAAAGATAGGGAAGGCAATTATCTTGCTATAGCTGCTGGAAGCGGAATCACACCCATTATTTCTATTATTAAACATACCCTTATAACATTACCCAATAGTAGTTTCACGTTAATTTTTGGAAACAAAAGTCGCAGCTCCATTATTTTTTTTGAGGAAATAGAAGGGCTTAAAAATAAATACATGCAGCGGTTTAATTGTATAAATATTTTAAGTAGAGAAAGAACAGATGCCGCAATTAATTATGGTAGAATAAGTACTGAGAAATTAGATGCACTAAAACAAGTATTAAATTTTAAAACTTTCGATGGTGCATATATTTGTGGCCCAGAAGAAATGATTTTTGCTTCGAGTTCATTTTTAGAGAAAGAGGGAGTAGAAAAAACAAAAATTCATTTTGAATTATTTACTACCCCTGGCAAGAAGCAAGAGTCAGTTGGCAAGGGGCAATTGGCAAAAGAGGTTGACAATAGTCCAAAAAGTAATATCACCATAAAACTCGATGGGCGTACGTTTGATTTTACACTTGGGTATAAAGCCGATTGTATTTTAGATGCGGCTTTAGCACAAGGCGCAGACCTGCCTTATGCGTGCAAAGGCGGCGTGTGTTGTACATGTAGGGCAAAATTAGTAGAGGGCAAAGTGCACATGGATGTTAACTATGCTTTGGAAGATGAAGAAATTGCGCAAGGTTTTATACTCACTTGCCAGAGCCATCCGCTCTCCGAAAAAGTGGTGATAGATTTTGATGTAAAATAACAAACAACTATAATAAAGTTATCTGCTACATGATGAAGAAAGAATACGATGCCTTATCTAAAAAAGAATTGATTGCGCTGCTACAAAAAACAGAAGTACAAAAAAATTATGGTTTGGTGTGGGAAGAAGATAAAATAATAGAACATAGCGTTGCAGAATGTACTTTAAGAAAAGCCACACTTATCGAAATAAAAAAAAATAAAATAGTTGGTAAAAAAAAGGCGCCAGAGAATGTTTTAATAGAAGGCGATAATTACCATTCGCTTACCGTACTCTCTAAAACACACAAAGAAAAGATAGATCTTATTTACATAGACCCTCCGTACAACACTGGCAAGAAAGAAGACTTTATGTACAACGATCAGTATGTTAACATAGACGATACGTACAGGCACAGCAAGTGGCTTTCCTTTATGCACAAGCGTTTGGAGTTAGCTGCGTTGTTGTTAAAAAAAACTGGAGCTATTTTTATTTCTATAGATGATAATGAAAGTGCACAATTAAAATTATTATGCAACAGTATTTTTGGCGAAGAAAATTTTGTAGCACAAATTATCAGAAAAAATAAAACTGGTTCGGGACATGATAGCGGACAACTGGCTGTAGAATTTGATTACATGCTTTGTTACGCTAAAAATAAAACACAACTTATTTTTGCACAAGAAGTATTAGATGTAGAAAACGATACCAAATATAAATTAGAAGATAAGCAAATTGCCCATCGTGGAAAATATTACTTGCGTGATTTAGATTATAAAGGCTCTTACAGCCCATCGCTAGATTATAAGCTTACCGTGCCAGATGGCTCTACCATTTTATCTGGCAATAAACATGGCCGCCCAAATACATGGCGCTGGAGCAAGGAAAAAGTAGCATGGGGAATGGAGAATGATTTTATAGTTTTTAAACAAACAAAAGACAAATGGAAGGCCTATATAAAGCAATACCAATTTGTAGATAACGAAAACAAACGCAGAGAAAGAAAGCTGCCACATCGTGCCATCATTAATTTTTTAAATGCTGAAGGTAGTAAAGAGTTAAATAACATTGTTAAGCAAAGCGCTTTTCGTTTCCCAAAACCAACAGGGCTTATTTTGTTTTGTATAAACTTATTTGCAGAAAAAAACATAACCGTTTTAGATTTTTTTGCAGGCAGCGGAACTACCGGACATGCCGTAATAAAAGCAAATGTAGAAGATGGTGGCAAAAGAAAATTTATTCTCTGTACAAATAACGAAAACAGCATTTGCGAAACGGTAACGTATCCCCGTATTAAAAAAGTAATGCAAGGCTATGAACAAGACAATAAAAAAATAGATGGACTTGGTGGAAATTTGATTTATTATAAAACAAGTTTTGAAAAATAATTATACTGCTTGGTTACAAAACATGATATCATTTGCTTGCCGCTTGCCGATGAAGAAATAAAATGGGTAATGCAACGAGCAAGAGAACATTTTGCTATTGCCAATAGAGATAATTTGCGCAACAGGCATATAAATGTACAATATGATTGTATTCTACGTGGGTATATAGGTGAGTTTGCTATGCGAAAATGGCTTGAAGAAAATGATATTGTTTTAACTGCTACCAACTTTAGAAATGATTATGATAACATTGATATAGATTTTTTTTACAAAGGAAAAAACATTGAATTAAAAACATCCCTTGTGCCAGACGGGGATCTTACTATCGAAAAATCTATTTCGCTTAGGGATATTAAATTAATAAAAAGAGAAGAGCGCATTGAGGACTTGCGTGGCGATATTCATTTACAAATTTATTTCAACCAAAAAAGAAAAGCTAAAGATGAATGGTTGCAAGCGCAAGCAGTAAATATTGAAGGCGACAATATTAATATGCTTTTTGAAAAATTATTGTGCCGCTGTTATAGAAATACAATTTACTTCGTAGGCTGGATAGATAAAGTTTCTTTAGTAGAAGAAATAAATGCTTTACCTGCAATTAAACAAACTTGGACATTTGCAAATGCAAAACGAGTTTTTTGGAATTGCAAAATAAGCGAAAGCAAAAAAGCAATTGACCTTACTCAATATTTGTTATCGTTATAAGTATTTATTATAAATTCAGACTATTCCATAAATATTCCTATCAAAATATTCAAATATTTAGCTCAAAATGATAGGATTTGTTGTATTTTTTGATAGGATTATAAAGTTTTATTTCCTAACTCCTCATCTCCTCCAATTCCTTCTGCATTTTAAACATATCATCTCTCAGTCTAGCCGCTTCCATAAAATCCATATCTCTTGCAGCACGATCCATGTCTTTTTTAATTTTTGCAATGCCTTTTTCCATAGAAGGAATAGTTTTGTATTCCACAGCATCTTCTGCGGCAATGGTAATAATGTCTTCGTCTGGCGCTATAGAATTAGGATTTGCAGGATCATATCCTTTAATATCCAACACACTTCCTTGCGCAAAAATTTGTTCGTTTGTTTTTGTAATCGTTGTTGGGGTAATGTTATGAGCTGTATTAAATGCAATTTGTTTTTCTCTGCGTCGTTGTGTTTCATCCATTGTTTTTTGCATGCTCTGTGTTATTTTATCTGCATAAAAAATAACCAAGCCACGAGAGTTTCTTGCTGCACGCCCAGCCGTTTGTGTAAGACTTCTTTCGTTTCTCAAAAAACCTTCTTTGTCTGCATCGAGTATAGCTACCAAAGATACTTCTGGCAAATCCAGTCCTTCTCTCAATAAATTTACACCCACGAGTACATCAATAATTCCCAAACGCAATTCACGCAAAATTTCTATTCTGTCTAACGTGTGTACTTTGCTATGTATGTATTTCGATTTTACATTTATGCGCTGCAAATATTTTTGCATTTCTTCTGCCATGCGAATCGTAAGTGTAGTTACCAAAATACGATCACCCATTTTTATGCGCATATCTATTTCATCTAGCAAATCATCTATTTGATTTACAGATGGGCGAATTTCTATTGGCGGATCTAATAAACCTGTTGGTCGTACAACCTGCTCTACTACTGTGCCTCCGCATTTTTCCAATTCATATTCGCCAGGTGTAGCACTCACATAAATGGTTTGGTTTACGAGGTTTTCAAACTCATGAAAATTTTGTGGTCTATTATCCATGGCCGATGGTAAGCGAAATCCATATTCAACTAAAGTTAATTTTCTACTTCTATCGCCACCATACATGCCGCTTATTTGTGGTATGGTTTGGTGACTTTCATCTAGCAATACCAAAAAGTCTTTTGGAAAATAATCTATCAAACAAAAAGGTCTTGCACCTGGTGCCCTTTGATCAAAAAACCGAGAGTAGTTTTCTATACCATTGCAATAGCCCAATTCTTTTATCATTTCTATATCATAATTCACTCGCTCGGTTATGCGCTGTGCTTCTATAAACTTACCGCTTTTTTTAAAATATTCCGCTTGTGCAAAAGTTTCATCTTGTATTTGGCTTATTACTTTTGCTTGCATATCTTTTGGTGCCAAATACAAGGATGCTGGAAAAATAGCTGCATCTTCTACCTGTATGATACGCTTGCCTGTTTCTAGTTCTAGCGTTTCTATGCTTTCAATTTCATCACCAAAAAAACTTACCCTGTAGCCATAGTCCACATAAGGCAAATTAATATCTACCGTATCGCCTTTTACCCTAAATGTCCCTCTGGTAAAATCGCCTTGGCTTCGATTATATAAACTATTTACCAAGGCATGTAAAAATCCTTGTCTGCTAATTATCTGATTTTTCTTTATTCTTATAATTCCATTTTCATATTCCGCAGGGTTACCCATACCATATATACAACTCACACTAGCCACCACAATAATATCTCTACGGCCACTCAGCAATTGTGCTGTGGCTTGCAAGCGAAGTTTATCTAGCTCTTCATTTATGGCTAAATCTTTTTCTATATAAGTATTGCTGCTTGGCATGTATGCCTCCGGCTGGTAGTAATCATAATACGATACAAAATATCCTACTGCATTGTCCGGGAAAAATTGTTTAAACTCTCCGTACAATTGTGCCACTAAAGTTTTGTTGTGCGTAATAATAAGTGTAGGCCTTTGTGTATTTTGTATCACATTGGCCATGGTAAAGGTTTTACCACTACCAGTTACACCCAATAATACTTGATGCTTCTCTCCTTCGTTTACCCCTTCGGTCAATTTTGCAATAGCATCTGGCTGGTCGCCTGCGGGTGTGTATGAAGATTGTAAATTGAAGCGTGACATCTTACAAATTTAACAGTTTCCCGCTATGCAAATGATAAAAGCAATATCAGAAATTTATTAAGTGTTCTTATTTCCTTCCATTAAATTTTTCTTATAAAAATACGCAATCGTAAATGATGGTACAATATCTGCAAACGGAATAATTTCTTCTACAAAATTTATTACCGCACCTATTTGCCCTACTTTTCCACCAAATGTTTTATAAAAAACAAACGCCGAAATGGGAGCCCATACAACATCTGTAAACTCTGCAAAACCTGGAAAAACATAACTGGCGCAGCCAATTAGATCCATTACAATACAAAATGCCAAAGAAGGGAGCGGTTTTTCATGTTTTATTATTTCCATGGCGTAAAAATAGCCTATTTCTTATTATTTTCTTACCACTCATATATGTTTTAAAACCATTTGTCCAAAATTTAAAATATTTTATATTTAAGAATTTTAAGTATAATTTATTGTAAAAGAGTCGATTAAAAAATAATTTAGTACCAATAGAAAGCAAGCTACTGCTTTTTGTATGGTAGTTTGTTTTGCATAGTACCAAACAAAGCCTATCTTTGTGTTATCAAAGTTGGAAATAATAGAAATAACAATAAATTTTTTGACCATGAACATAGATAACACAGCAAGCCAAATGCGCAAAGGAGTTTTGGAGTTTTGCATTTTGTCTGTAATAAAACAAGGGGAAGCTTACCCTTCGGACATTATTGATAAAATGAAAGCAGCCAACCTCAATATTTTTGAAGGCACCTTGTACCCGTTGCTTACCAGATTAAAAAATGCCGAGCTACTTTCTTATAGATGGGAAGAAAGCACAAGCGGACCGCCACGAAAATATTTTAGCCTTACAGAAAAAGGGCTGGCTTTTTATACAGAACTAGAAAGCACCTGGAATGAAATGGCAAATGCGGTAACAGCACTCACGAAATAACAGAATGTCAGGGTGAGCTTGTCGAACCAGTTGCGGAAAATAGAAAAGCCTTCGACAAGCTCAGGCAGACAAAACAAACTTCAACCAACAACAATAACAACATAAAATTAATTTTATGAAACAAGTAATCAACATAAATTTTCAAGGCAGAATAGTTCCAATAGAGGTAACTGCGTACGAAATTTTAAAGCAATACATAGAAAGCCTTACTCGTCATTTTGCTGCAGAAGAAGGTAAAGAAGAAATTATAAACGATATCGAAAATCGTATTGGCGAACTTTTTCAAGAGCGCATAAAAGCAGGTGCTACTTGCATTATAGACGATGATGTAAATGCGATTATAAAAAGCATTGGTCGTCCCGAAGATTTTGATGATGCAGAACCATCTGTTAATACAGAAAATAAAAACACACAAGAGAACGCTAGTCAACAACAATCTACTTTTACTACAGCAAGTGGAAGAAGGAGATTATTTAGAGATGAAAACCACAAAATATTGGGTGGGGTTTGTAGTGGCATTGCCAATCATTTAGATGTAGATATTGTAATTGTAAGAATCGTGTTTTTAATATTAATTGGAATTACTTTTATTCCTTACATTATTTTATGGATTGTAGTACCAAGTAGTGCTACTACTGTAATTGGTAGCCGTCGTAAAAAATTGTTTAGAGATCCCGATGAAAAATACATTGCGGGTGTATGTAGTGGTATAGCGCATTATTTTGGTATAAATGTTTGGATACCTAGATTTTTATTTTTACTGCCAATGTTATCTATATTTGGTAGAAGCAATTGGGATGGCCCTTTTGGTATGTTCGATAACTTTCATGTTAATTTTGATTTTGGTACATTCTTTATCTATATCATATTATGGATTGTATTGCCTGAGGCTAAAACCACTGCCGAAAAATTAGAAATGAAAGGCGAGAAAGTAGATATGAATTCCATTAAAGATTCTGTTGTAGAAGAAATGAAAGGCGTACAAAGTCGTGTACAAAAATTTGGTAAAGAGGCAGCATCTGTAGCTAATGAAAAAGGAAAAGCTTTTGGTTCAGAAGCAGGCGCTATTGCAAGAAGAGGTGGAACATCTCTTGGAGATATTATAGTGATATTGGTAAAAATATTTGTTTACTTTATATTAGGAGTTGTAGGATTTTCATTGGTAGTTGGGTTGTTTGCTATTGGCACTGCTGCGGTTGGTGTTTTTCCTGCAAAAGCTTTTTTATTGAAAGATGGTCTTCAAAACTGGCTTTCTTGGGGTACATTGTTGTTTTTTATTATTGCACCAATGATTGGCATTATTACTTGGATAATTCGTAAAATAACCAAAGTAAAAACAGGTAGCAGAATGTTGCGTTTGGGTTTTGGGTCAATGTGGGTAGTTGGCTGGTTTTGTATAATATTTCTGATAGCAAATGTGGCGAAAGATTTTAAACGCCAATCGAACATAAATGAAGAGCAAGTAGCATTATCTAACCCTAAAGTAAATGCTTTAGAAATTACAACACAAGGTTTAAGTAGGTATTACAATAGAACAAAGTGGCTTAGGGTTGAACCCTTTGATAACATTGATGAAGATACCGCTTACATAAAAAATATACAAGTGCATATTGTAAAATCCTTAAACGATAGCTTTAGTGTAACCTCTATGAAACTTGCAAGAGGCGCTACAAAAAAATACGCAGATTCCCTTGCTGCCCTTATCAATTTTAGTGTGGCTCAAAAAGATTCTCAGCTTATAATCGATAAGGGAATTGCTATAAACAAAACGGATAAATTTCGCAATCAAAAAGTTATTCTTACGGTATATGTGCCAGTTGGTAAAAAGGTAAAAATAAATGGCGCAGTTGGTAGAACAACAAATATTCGTTTTGATGGTTTTTCTTCAAGCGATACAGATTTTGAAAACATTGATTTCGATAATTTAGAAAACGATTGGGACGAGAGTGTTTGGTATATGATGACAAAAGATGGGCTTGTTACCCTTGATGGAAAGCCTGCAAACAGCTATAAAAAAAATGGCGTAAAAATAAACGACCAAGGTATTGATGTAAGAGATGGTAAAAATAGGGTTCGTATAAATGAAAATGGGATTTCTGTAGAAGAAAATGCTGATACAGAAAATACTGGAGACGATGAAACTGGAACATACCGCTATGACAATAAAACGCCATTAGACAAAATTGATTCTATAAAAATAAATTTAAAAAAAGAAGAAAAGCGTTTTAAAGATTCTTTAGAAGAAGAGAAAAGGAAAATAGATAAACAATTGGATAAATACAACAATAAAGAAACTTCGTTATTGTACAATGTTTTGCCAAGTAATTTATTGATGATTCCATTGAAGTAAAACAACACGGTTGTTATGTTGAGGTTGAATAAAACCCTGCAGGAAACGGCAGGGTTTTTTGTTGTGATTTGTATTTACATTTGCAGCACAAAATTTACATATGAAGAATACTCCTTTTACCCACAAACATATTGCCCTTGGTGCAAAAATGGCAGAATTTGCAGGCTTTAATATGCCCATTTCTTACACCGGTATAAATGACGAACATGCTGCCGTACGCAACAATGTAGGCGTGTTTGATGTGAGCCACATGGGTGAGTTTATGCTAAAAGGAGAACATGCATTGGACTTGATACAACGCATAACCACAAACGATGCAAGCAAACTAACCGCTGGCAAAGCACAATACAGCTGCATGCCAAACAATGTTGGTGGAATTGTAGATGACTTATTGGTGTATTGCATTGAAGAAAATAAAACATACATGCTTGTTGTAAACGCTGGAAATATTTCTAAAGATTGGGCTTGGATTACAGCGCACAATACAAACTATGTTATAATGCAAGATATTTCTGCAGATACATGTTTGCTTGCTATACAAGGCCCCAATGCTACAAAAATTTTACAAGCACTTACCGATATAGATATTTTAAACCTTACCTATTACACTTTTGCAAAAGGAAAATTTGCAGGTGTAGAAAATATTTTGATAAGTGCAACTGGTTATACCGGTAGTGGCGGTGTAGAAATTTATTTTGCAGATAAAGATGGTGCAGCCGATAAAATATGGGATGCTATTTTTGAAGCAGGTGCAGCATCTGGTATAAAACCAATTGGGCTTGGTGCAAGAGATACTTTACGATTAGAAAAAGGATTTTGTTTGTATGGTATGGATATTAATGATACTACATCGCCAATCGAAGCTGGTTTGGGGTGGATTACAAAATTTACAAAAGACTTTACCAACAAAGCATTGTTTGAAAAACAAAAAGCTGAAGGTGTTTCAAAAAAATTGGTTGGTTTCGAAATGATAGACAAAGGCATTGCTCGCCACGATTATGAAATTGTAGATGCCGCAGGAAATAATATTGGCACTGTAACATCTGGTACACAAGCACCTTCGCTTGGGAAAGCAATAGGCATGGGTTATGTAGCCACAGCACATGCAAGTATAGGAAGCGAAATTTTTGTAAAAATTAGAAACAGTAATATGAAAGCTGTGGTAGTAAAAGTGCCTTTTGTATAATTATTTTAAACTTCTTGTGTCTATTTTTATATGACCAAAATACACCTTACCACATTTATAGCTGCGCCAATAGAAAGGGTTTTTAATTTGAGCTGCAGTATAGATTTACACAAAATTTCTACCGCTCACACAAATGAAGAAGCAATAGATGGAAGAACAACTGGATTAATAAAACTCAACGAAACCGTTACTTGGCAAGCAAAACATCTTTTCAAAAAAAGAATATTTACAAGTAAAATAATAGAAATGCAAACGCCCACTTTTTTTACTGATAAAATGGTAAAAGGCGATTTTAAGTATTTTAAACACTCGCATTATTTTAAAGCTATTGATAATGGCACTATTATGATAGATATTGTTTTCTTTGAAAGCCCATTCGGTTTTATTGGAAAAATATTTAATCTTATATATTTAAAAAGTTACTTGAGCGCATTATTAACAAAACGAAATGATAGTATAAAAGTTTTTTCCGAAACCGATAAATGGAAAACGCTTTTACCTGTTCTGATAAAATAGGTTAGCATTTATTAAACAATAATAAAGTTAAAAGTTTTATTTTTGCCAACATGCACAAACCTTCACTCAACACTTGTCCTTCGCCCGCACTCATTCACTTATACGATGTAAGCAGCAGTATTGTTGTAATTATAGATGTATTGAGAGCAACCTCTACTATTGCTACAGCATTATACAATGGTGCAAAAGATATTATACCTGTAGATAGTGTGGCTGATTGTATTCGTATTGGAAGAGAATTAAATTGCATAACCGCTGGCGAACGAGAAGGAAAAATTGCAGAAGGCTTGGAATATGGCAATTCGCCTTTTGAATATTCTAAAGATTTTATTGCTGGAAAAACGCTGGTACTTACCACCACAAACGGTACAAAATTATTACATATGGCGCATGCTCGTGGCGCTAAAGAAATTATTACTGGTTCCTTTCCTAATATATCAGCAGTTTGTAACTATTTAATGTTCAAAAAAATGAATGTTATATTAGCCTGCGCTGCTTGGAAAGACAAGGTAAACATAGAAGACTCGCTGTTTGCAGGCGCCGTTGTAAATCGTTTAAAGGAAAGGTTTACCATAGAATGCGATTATTCGCAAATGGCAGAAAGCCTTTACGTGACTGCCAAAGATGATTTATACGCTTTTATGAAAGAACGAAACGCCACGCATTATCATCGCCTCACAAAGTTTGGATTAGAAAAAGACATACGATATTGCCTCACAAACGATAGTGCGCCCGCATTACCTGTATATGAAGACGGTAAACTGTTGAATAACCTTAACCATTAGATTATCACTTCTCTCATTAATTTGTATTCTGTAATTAATAGTTCGTTTTTTACTTTGCACTCCCACTTTACCTTCGTACCTTGCATAATGCGTTTACTAAAAAGCCCAATCCCCTTTTTTATAAACGAACATTTTTTTATTCAATACTTCTAAATAACTGTTCCTTGGCTCTACCACATTTAATTAAATACGTTTATAATAACGGCACGGACGATGTAATTCGCCGTGGAAAAAAAATACAAGCACTCGGCTATGTAGAATTAGTAGAGCACGATGAGTTGATGGGCAATATTGTTTTTCGAGTGAAGGACGATGTGTACAGCACATTTTACAAAGTGTATATTGAAAAATATACGGATGCTAAAGCCATAAATTTGCGTTGTAGTTGCCCATATAATATTGGAGATATTTGTAGGCACGAAGCCGCAGGATTACTGCGTTTGCAAGATATGGTTGATAAAAATTTATTGCATAGCAGCGCTATACAATACAACCAAATGCATTCTGTAGCCAAAATGAAAAATATAGATTTAAAGATGGTAAAAATGTTGTCGTCGCCATCTATTTTTCATGAAGCTGAGGAGTTGATGAAAACCACAAAAGCCATTATTTTAAAAGCTGCCGATGAAAGAGTAGAAGCAGAATTAGATATAAAAGGAGAAAAATTTCCGTTGGTTATTCAAAAAAATGATGAGCGAAATTTTGATACCTCATGCATGTGTAGCGAAGCCATGCACCCACTATGTGAGCACAAGGTGGTATTGTTTGTACAATTATTGCAAAGCTATGGCTCCGATTATTTTGATAGTATTAGAAATTGGGATAAGGAAAAAAATAAAATATTGGGCATCTACGGCTATAGCCTTGCAGATGACCTTACTGGCAAATTTGAATTTACGTATAAAGACGGAAAACCATTTTTAAAAGTTTTAGACACATCTATTAAAAGAGTAGTAGCAGCTACACCATCCGTTCCTGTACAGTCTTACAGAGCCGCCTCTAGTTTTGTACCGGTAGAAAATGTGCCGATACAACAAGCAGCTGTAAAACAGAAAAAAAGATTGCGTTTAGGTTTGGTGTTTAATTTTAATGCAAAAAATTATCCTGGCTTTACGGTAGAAGCTTTACAAGGCGAGCCAGATGAAGACAATAAAAAATACTTAGGCAAAACAGAAAAGTTAGACCTTACCAAATTTGTAGATGTAGAAGATTTTTCGGAAGATGATAAATTGCTTTTTCAGCAAGTGCGAAAATTACAAGAGCCCGAAATAAACAAATACCTCAATCGTAACTCACCATTTAGTGGTATTTGGGAAAACATTATTCATACCGACGGCGAAGATTTGGCAGACGAAACCAAAACGCTCATCACCGAATACCTTCACCCAAAACTGAAAAAAATATTTGATGAGCAATCGCACAATCCGTTTATTTTTATTTTACCGTTTGCCAAATCATTAAAAACTGCACATTTAAAAGAAACAGAATGCAGCGATACTTTTTTATCGCCTGTATTTAAAGTACAAGTAAAAAAAGATGCATACGAAATTTCGTGCATGGTAAAAATAAATGGCGAGCCTGTATCTTTTACCGAAAACAAATCGCCAAGCAGTTTAATTTTTTTGCATGAAGATGTATTGTACACTTGGCTAAAAGCAGAAGATGTAATGCAAGCCGAAAAATTTATTAAAGAAGGCAACATTGCATTGAGCAAAAAAAATTGGGCAGAAAAAATGGAAACGATCATTCTGCCACTTACCAAAGAGTACGAAGTAGAGTTTGATAAATCGTTGGTAAAAATTGTAAAAGTTTCACAACCAGATATTCGATTGATGTTGCAAGAGCGGGGCGAATATTTATTGTTTCAACCAGTGTTTTCTTACAAAGGTTTTGAAACAAAACCTGGTGATAACGAAACGCTCATTATACCCGATGGCGATAAAATATTACAGATAGAGCGCAACAAAGATGAAGAAGATGCTTTTATGAAAAAGCTAGAAAACCTTCACTCGGGGTTTGTAAAAAAACAAGAAAATGGTAGCCTTGTACTTAGAGGAGCCGATGTGCTGCGCAACAATTGGTTCTTTCTTTTTGTAGATGCTATGAAGGAAATGAAGATTCCTGTATTTGGTTTTGAAGCACTAAAAAACTTTAGGTTTAATACTGCTAAGCCTAGCACGCATATACATGTAAGTAGTGGGCAAGATTGGTTTGATGCAAAAGTAGAAATAGAATTTGGTGAGCAACGTGTAGGCATTGCCGATATTAAACAAGCATTGGCAGATAAGCGCTCGTTCGTACAATTGACAGACGGCACTTTGGGTATTTTACCAGATGAGTGGCTAAAAAAATATTCGTTGTTGTTTAAGGTAGGCGATGGCCGTACAGATAAACTTCGCCTAAGTCGTTTTCACATGAGTGTGATAGATGACTTGTATGAAAATAGAAATGAGGAAGAATTAAGTTTTGCTTTAGACGAAAAATATGAGCGCTTAAGAGAGTATAAAACTATTCCTGAAACTGAAGCGCCTGCACAACTTGAGCCCATCTTACGTCCTTACCAATTGGCAGGTTATCGTTGGCTTAATTATTTAAACGATGTAGGCTGGGGTGGTATATTGGCAGATGATATGGGTCTTGGTAAAACCGTGCAAGCCCTTAGTATGTTAGATCATTACAGAAAAATAAATGAAGGGCTTGTTGCATTAGTGGTATGTCCTACTACACTTATTTACAACTGGCAAAATGAGATAAAAAAATTCACACCTGATCTTACGGCTCATGTACACCACAGT
>JAYTLA010000143.1:0-2435 GCA_043729825.1 Ferruginibacter sp. | reverse complement strand
TAACGCCATTGTTGGTCGTGGTAACAGCGTTGGTGGTATTCACATAGCCAGGGGCAGAATTTGCCAGCGCAGCCACCACATTGACGCGTATAGCGCAGGTGGCATTGGCTGGCATAAAACCGCCCGTTAAACCCACACTATTACCATTAGCCGCGCCACCTGTAATGGTGCCAGTACAGCCTGCGGTAACGCTGGCAGGCGTAAAGGCCGCGGCAGGGGTTGCCGTGTTAAGCACTCCCGTTGGATACGGGTCATTAAACGCTACCGCATTAATCGGCACTGAGTTTGGGTTAGTGTACGTAATGGTTAGCACCGTTGGCACAGTATTTTCTACAGGATTAGGTGCAAAACTTTTGGCGATAGTAGGTGCAACTGGCACAATTACTGTCAAAGTCGCGCTAGTACTGGCCGCCGTGCCTGAGCCTACTGTCGTCACCGCCCCTGTATTATTAACATGACTACCGCTGTTGGTGGCAGTCACATTCACTGTTACCACGCAGCTACTATTGGGTGCAATTGAGCCGTTATTTAGCCTGATGCCCACATTGCCTGCTATTAGTGCGGTATTAAGGTTATTTACCAGTGTGCCGCCACAGGTATTAGATTGCACCAAGGGTGTTGCTACTTTCATACCTGAGGCAGGCGTGGTAGGGAATACATCAATAAAAGTGGCAGACCCAGCAGCAAGGGCTGTGCCTAGCGTCATCGCCACTGGGTTCGGGTTAGTGATGGTAATTGTTAAAGCGGTGGGGGCATTAGCAATAATACTAGTCGGGCTAAAGGCTTTTACAACGCTTGGAGTTTGCAAAATAATGGTGCTATCAGTCGCATTGTCATTGGCAGTATTCAACTCGTTACCACCAGAAACCGTGGCCTGATTCACCACTGGCGTACTGGCGTTGGCCGCCACACTAACCGTTAAAGTAATCGCCACATTGGCATCCACATTTAGCGCAGTGGTGCGATTACAAGTCACTACTTGACCTGCTGCAGAGCAAGTAAAAGCCGTGCCAGTAGCAGATACAAATGTTAAACCAGCAGGCAAAGTATCGGTGACAGTAAATGTGCCTGAAGTATTTGCGCCGCCTATGTTAGTAACTGTTAGCGTATATACCGCGTTGGTTTGGCCTTGAAAGAAATTACCCACGTGCGCTTTAGAGATAGTGAGGTCTGGCCTAGTTGCAATTATAGTTGAATCTGTCGCGGTATTATTTGCTGTATTGGCTTCACCACCACCTGCTATCGTCACGCTATTTACCAGTGGTGTACTTGCTTTACTGGCCACATTAACTGTTAGCGTTATCGGCGGGTAACTTGTAGCAGCCGCCAGCGCATCAGATCGCGTACAAGTGGTGATGACATTGGCGGGTGCGGTAATAGCACAGACCCAGCCTGTGCCAGTGGCGGCAGTGGCTACCATGCCTGTAGGCAATGTATCAGTAACCGTGATTAAGCCAGCCGTATCAAAATTGCCTACATTAGTTGCGGTAATGGTGTATTGCGCGCCAATTTGACCTTGGCCAAAATTGCCGACATGGCTTTTTGCAATGGTCATATCGGGCATTTGTAGCAAGGTGGTTCTGGCGGAGCTTGCGCCTGTAGTATTTTGCGTGGATACAAGTTTAGCCGTGTTGGTTACTGTGAGGTTAGTACTGCCGACGGTTTGCAAATCAAAAGTAATCGCGCCGCCTTGCCCTACGTTTAGCTTTGGAATAGTGCTAAAAGTAATAGTGCCGCCCGCCGCTGGGCAAGTAGTGCTAGGCGTGACTACAGGCCCAGCAGTTACTACATTAGTTATATTGGCGCACACGGTTGAAATTTGTGCAGGCACAGTGTCAGTTAGTACAACATTGGTTTGTGATAAGCCGCCAATATTCATATAGCTGATTCGATAAGTGAGCTTGGCGTTAGCGGGTATGGTGGCAGGGTTTAGCGAGGCCACACCATTTACTGCAATAATGTCTTTAATGACATATAGCGCATTAGTGCCAGCCAGTGTAGTAGCGCCTGGCTGATGGTAACGCCATACGTTATCTTTACCGCCATTAGAGCCATCGGCATCTGCACCTGTGGCTTCACTATTTAATATAATGCCGTTGGCTGAATTTAATATGGTGGAGTTAAACTGTAAGGTGGCACGCACATAATAAGTGGCAGGAAAGCGCGGCGCACCGATTGCCCAACGCACAGAGTTGGTGGCGCTTGGCAGCGGAAAACCTGCGCCAGCTGTGGTAGGCACGCCAACCACGGCAAGTACGCCTGCTCCTGTGGCTGCTGTGACTGCGGCAGCGGCATTTGGCACACCAAGTGTAGTGTATGAGTTTGGGTAGCTAATACGATTCCATGGCCCTACTACGCCCGTGTTATCAAGGGGATAGCCTACATCTGGCCCAGCTACGGCAGAACCAGTTCTAAATGGAGTATTGCCCGTACCA
>JAYTLA010000142.1:0-27710 GCA_043729825.1 Ferruginibacter sp. | reverse complement strand
CCCAATTACATTTTTATAATCCACACTGCTTTGAAATCCACGTGCAGGGTAAACTTCTCTACTAATTATTTCACTACCACTAAATAATTTTATGATACTGCCAATGGCAAAACGATTGCTACCGCTATCTTTCAACACAATACTTATATAATTAGTACTATCATTTTCCCTACTCATATTTTTGTAAACAAAACTTGGCATGTTAACATTGTTTACAATCAAGTCTAAATCTCCATCATTATCCAAATCTGCATAAGCAGAACCATTGCTAAAAGATGGTTGCGCCAATCCATTTAGTTCAGCAGCATCTTCAAATTTTAAATCACCTTTATTTTTAAAAAAATGATTGGGCACAGGTGTAGAAGGCATGCTATCTACAATTTGTTGCATGTTTTCCTTTTGTCCACTCGCTGCCATTTTTTGTATTACATCGTTAGCAAAAAAATCTATAAAATCTTGGTCTATTACATCTTTGTAAATACCATTGCTCACAAAAATATCTTGCATGCCGTCGTTGTTGGCATCAAATATCAATGCTCCCCAACTCCAATCGCTAGCTGCTACGCCGCTGTAATGTGCTGTTTCTTCAAATTTATTGTTACCAGTATTTATTTGTAAAGCATTCTGTTGTATTTGCTCATAAAAGCCTTGTCTTTTCTTAAACTGATAGGTATCATAATTCTCAAAACTTGAAGTTGTTTTTAAACGCTTATCATTGCTAGGCAACATATCTGTTGTAAAAATATCTGGTCTCCCATCATTGTTTACATCCGCCGCATCTGCCCCCATAGATGCAGTACTAGTATGCCCCATTTGGTTTTGTAAGTCTTCTTTAAATGTGCCATCTTTTTTGTTGATGTACAAATAATCTCTTTCAAAAAAATCGTTGCTAATGTATATGTCGGGGTATGTATCTCCATTTACATCACTTATGGTTACACCAAGCCCAAAACCAATAAGGCTACCATAGATATTGGCTGCAGCACTAACATCTGTAAAATGGCCATTATCATTTTTCAATAATTTATCACCACCGCCTTTTGCAAAATCTTCTACAGGCCAATTGGCGGCACGAAGCTCTCTTTTATTGCTATAGTTGAGTGTGTTTACTGGTATAAAACTATTGTTTAAAATATAGCAATCAAGATCTCCATCTTTATCATAATCAAAAAAGGCAGCGTGGGTGGTGTAACCTGTTTCATCAAGACCGTATTCTTTAGCTTTTTCTGTAAAAGTAACCTCACCCCGACCCTCTCCAAGAGGAGAGGGAGAATCTCCATTATTTATAAAAAGTTTATTGTAATCTTTATTTTTCCATTTGTCGTAACCTGCATTGCACACATACATATCAAGCCAACCATCGGCATTTATATCCACCATTACCACACCTGTATTCCATTTGCCTTTTTCTTCTATGCCAGCTTTCGCACTAATATCTTCAAATGTAAACCCCCCTTTATTTAAGTACAATTTATTTCCACCTTGGTTGCTTGTAAAAAATACATCGGCTAAGCCATCATTGTTTATATCGCCTGTGGCTACACCGCCTCCATTGTAAAAATTGCGATAGCTAAAAATATTAAAGTCAGGTGTGTTTTCTACTTTGTTGGTAAATCTTATACCAGTAAGGGTAGAATCTTGTAGTTGGAAAAGAGTAGGGATGCTATTCTTTTTTTGATTACAAGATGAGAAAGCAATACTAACTATTACAATGAATGTTATAAAAATATTTTTCAGTTTCATTTTGCACCTCTAAATTTTAGTATTTGCTTTAAAAACATTTTGGATTTTAGACATTTTCAAATTAGGAAATAATTTTTATTTGTCAATTAAGTAAGCCTTAAACTTTTCAAATTTTTCTATCTGTAATTTAAAAGAGGGTAGGAAAGTAACGAGTTCATCAATTTTGCTTGATAAGCAATTAAAAACAACGATAGTAACTGGATATTTATGTAGATTTTGTTGAAATATTAAATTCTTATCAATCGTAAGTAAAATATCGAAATTCTGTTCAACACAATAAGCCATTAATTTTCCATTTTTAATACCACTAAGTTCTAGTTCTCTAACAGTAAATATTTCAAATTCCTCCAAGTGTTTCTTTAAATATTTGGTAACGCATTCATCAAACAAAATTTTCATGTAGAATGTTTGAAGATGATTCAATCAGTTTTTGTGACATTTCAAGGACTTTTATAACCTGGTCTTTTGTTACCCCTCCAAAATCTTCCAAAAAAAAATCTATAGAATCGCCTGCTTCTATATAATCAAAAAGATTTTTTATGGGAACCCTTGTGCCATTAAATACTGGGGTGCCACCTAAAATTTCGTTGTCAATATTTATTACATTGTTCATAGCTTATAATTTACAATATCAAATTTACATTATTTCCAACTATTAAAAACGATAATAATTTCATTCTATAATGCTCCCCAAAAAACAAGAGGCAGCTAAAATAAATTTTAACTGCCCCTCATCTTATTTATGAAAACATGAAACTAAAAACTAAAACTCTAATTTTAATAACCTACATTTTGTGTCAAGTTAGGGTTTGATGATAAAGCAATGTTTGGTATTGGATAAACAACTTTTGTTGGAGCAGAAGCAGTAGCTCTCTCTATAACAGGGTCATTAAATTTACCAAAACGTATTAGATCGTTACGTCTTACTGCTTCAAGATATAGTTCTCTTCCTCTTTCTGCTAATAAATTTGTAAGTGTAACGGATGCTAACGGAGTAGCGCTTCTAACCGTGCGTATTGCGTTTACAATAGATAATGGAGTTTCAGCATTTGCATCAGTTCCACCTCTTAATATTGCTTCAGCTTTCATTAAGCGTACATCAGAAAAACGCATAAAAGGGTATTCGTTTGCACTACCCCATCCGCCACCATTCATCTCAGAAGGGTTTAATGGATATTTATTAGTACGAATTCCTTTTGTCTCGTCAGAGAAAAATAAACTAGCATTAGAAGTAAAAATAAGCGGATTACCACTTCTGTCTTGTAGATCTACAATTGCATTACCAATAGTTTTATTAGTAGGACCACGTTGTTGACCAACTAAAAAGCCCGCAGGGCGACCTGTAAGATTTGTAAAACCAGCTAAATTCTGCTCACGACGAACATCCCCAGCTTCAAAACTATTATAAAAATCTGCTAAAGTTGTAAATCCATTCCAACCATCGGGTGTCATCGTATAGTGATTACCCATACAACTAGCCCATACCATATTAATTCCATCGCTATTTTTACGTACAAAAATATTCTCAGATGATTTTGTACCATTATCCCATACAAAATTATCCCAATAACTTGGATCTACTGATAATGCTGCGTTAGTAGCTATTTGATTGCACAAAGTAATTACCTGTGTCATTTCAGCACTTGCAAAGGTAAATGGACCAGCCGGAGAAGCTGGGTCTGCTTTATAAACTGCTTTGTTTAATAAAGCCTTAGCCAACAAAAACTGAGCAGCTTCTTTGCTTGCTTTATTTCTAGTTGCTGGAGTATATGCAGGTAAAGTAGGAATAACTGCAGTAAGTTCTGCAATTAAATAATCAATAGCTTGGCTACGTGTATATACTTGTGGTAATGATAAACTTAAAGCAGTAGCAGGTCTGTGTTGTACTACACCAAACAAATCCATTTGTTGGTAAGTAAAAAATGCTCTTAAAAATTTAGCTTCGTTTTTATCCGCTGCGGCTGCTGTAGTAGATTCAGCTAGTGAAGTAGAGCCTGACAATGCAGTTTGCAAACCATTCCAAGTATCATTTACTTGATTATGAGAACCATCCCAAGTGTGAAGATGAAGCTTACGCCAAGTTCCAAAATCATCCCAGTCAGTACCTCTTGTTGGGCCCATTAATTCATCGGTTGTATGCTCATTCATAGCAAACCAGTTTCCTTGGCCTACAAATTGATTTAACTGGTTGTATACAGACCCAATAGAAGGAGCAGGAACTGGAGCGTCTGCTGTAGCTTCTACTATAGACTGAGCATCCTTAGCATTAGGATCTAACTTACCGCAAGAAACCATTGACACTGCTATTGCAGCACCAAGTAGTAAACTTTTGTTTGTTATTTTAAATTGTTTCATATTATTTATTTTTTATTATTTATTGTTCAAAGTTAATTAAAATCCAATATTAAATCCAAGAGTCCAAGTTCTAGCTTTAGGATAACCTGCGTAATCAAATCCTCTCGAAGGAGAACTATTCAAACCTTTATTAACGTTTACTTCAGGGTCTAATCCACTGTAGTTAGTAAATAAAGCAAGGTTTTGACCAGATATGTTAGCATTTAAAGTTTTGATGTACTTATTTTTAATTCTAAAATCGTAACCTATTAATAAATTCGATACTCTTAAGAAATCACCTTTCTCTAAGAATCTAGAAGATACGGAACCAGGGTTAAGAGTGTTTTCACCAGCTTTTAAAGATTTGTAATCAATATTGTGAGCAGTATTTAAACTACCAGCTAAAAATAATGCATTTGCAGTATTGTTATATACATAAAAACCAGTAGCCGCATTTAAGAAAATGCTTGCATTCCATCTTTTGTAATTAACATTATTAGTTATACCCATAATGAATGTAGGTAATGCACTTCCAAGAACTTGATCTGCAGCACCTTTTTCGTATAATGCAAGGCCATTAGCATCAAAACCGGTAAATACAGGCATTACCCAGCTAAATAATGGAGATCCGCTTCTTATGGTTTGGGCATAAGCACCAGATAAACCTTGTCCATTAACTTCACCAGTATTGATTGGAATAGTTATTCCTTTTACATTGTTTTTTAAGAAAGTCATGTTATAATTAATATCCCAAGAAAAATCTTTTAACTTTATGGGAATTAAATTTAAACTAAATTCTAAACCAGTGTTAGTTACTACACCTGGTAAATTTCGAAATGCAAAATTCCCTCCACCAGTACCAAAACCTCCTGGAGCTGGTGCAAAAATAACCATATTCTTTCTGTCAGTTTTAAAATAGTCAATTGTACCACTAACTCTTCTGTTTTTTGTAGCCCAATCTAATCCTACACCAGTAGTTGTTGCTTCTTCCCATTTCAAATCTGGGTTTGCAGTGTTGAGAGGTTGTAATCTAGGTGTACCAGTAGCATCTATCCATGTTTGCGTAAGATTTACTGATGCAAAATCACCAATATTATCTTGGCTACCTATTTTACCCCAGTTAGCTCTTACACTAAATTCACTAAATATTTTGCCCAAAGAACCACTAGCAAAACTTTCATTTAAAACTTTCCATTTAGCAGCAAAAGCAGGGAATGTACCATATTTATTGTTAGCACCAAATCTTGAGCTACCATCTCTACGTACTGTAGCTGTTAATAAATATTTGTCATTGTATATGTAGTTAATTCTTCCAAAAACAGATGCTAATTTTGAATCACTATAAAATGGAACAGCACCTACTCTGTGATTTTTAAAAGCTGCAATATCTTTAACAAAAATATCAGCAACCGAAGTTACTGGAGCAGCTAATCCCCAATGAACTTGGCTAGAATAATCATTAGTTGATTTTTGAGATGCAACACCAAAAACAACATTAATATTATGTTTCCCTTCAAAAGTTTTATCGAAAGTCAAAGTGTTCTCAAATAAACGAGTTGAAGTCTTTGAATTTTGAACAGTAGCCCTTCCATTACCAGTTATACTATTTTGGTAATCCACACTAAAAACATTATTAGTACCATTAAATGCACTAGGTAAACGAGGGTCAGCAAAAGAAAAACGTTCACCATTTGCATTATCCATACCTACGGTAGTCTTAAAAGTTAATGCTGGAGTAATTTTATAACTTAAGCTAATATTAGTAAGGATGCGGTTAATGTTGTCATTATCATCAAACCAGTTGATGATTGCAGCAGGGTTTCTTGCATTACCATCTTGCGCATACAAACCATTTACATCTTTTACAGGCACAGTAGGGTTCATAGAAATCATAGCACCAATCAAACTACCTTGAAAACCAGCATTGTTACTATTAGCAACATAGCTGTTTTTTACGTTAGAATAAGTTGAGCTAATTTCTAATTTAAGTGCTTTATTTTCTAAGAAAGTTTGACCAAGGTTTGCTCTTACTGTAGCTCTTTTTAATCCACTTCTTTTTACAATACCTTGTTGGTTATCGTAAGAGCCACTCAAGCGTAATGAAGTTCCATTACGAGAGAAGCCCCAACCCAAGTTAACATTTTGAGAGATTGCAGTTCTAAAAACTTCATCTTGCCAATCAGTACTAGCACCTCTATTAATTGGAGCTCCTGCAATTGCGGCAGCAGCTACGGCTGGTGTTTGACCAGATTTTATTTTTAAATCATATATTCCTTTTAAGAAATCAGCTGAATTTAAAAGGTCATATCTTTTTGCAACTTTAGCAACACTAGTGCTTGAACCAAAAGTTAAAGATCCTTTATTTCCTTTTCCACTTTTAGTAATAATAATGATAACGCCATTTGCACCTCTAGAACCATAAATAGCAGCAGCAGAAGCATCTTTAAGGATGTTTATGCTTTCTATATCATTAGGGTTGATAAATGACAATGGGTTTTTTGCAGTAGTTCCTCCTTCAATTCCACTATTTGAACCTACAGTACCACCACCATCTAATGGCACACCATCTACAACATAAAGCGGTTGTTGGTCACCACGTATAGCAGATGTACCTCTGATATTAATGGTAGAAGCAGCACCTGGTTCTCCACTACTAGGAGATACTACAACGCCTGGCGTTCTACCTTGAAACAATTGCTCTGGAGTAGAAATTTGACCTTTGTTAAAGTCTTTTGTAGTAATTGCAGCAACTGAGCCAGTCGCATCCTTAATCTTTCTTGTACCATAACCCACAACCACAACCTCTGCCAACCCATCATTACTCGCCGCCAACACTACATTCACAGTGTTATCAGCGCCAATTGATACTGTCTGCGAGCCATAGCCCACCGATGATACCACTAATTGTTTTGTAGCTGTAGGAACTTCTAAAACGAAATTTCCATCGGCTGCAGTTTGGGTTCCTTTAGTGGAACCTTTGGCAAGCACAGTTGCCCCACTTATTGCAGAGCCATCTTTGTCGCCAGTAACTTTACCAGTAACGGTTTTTTGCTGCGCATTTACTAAAAATGGCAGAACTAATAGGATTGCGGCATATTTTAGCCTCCTAGCAAGTAATCGTACATTCATATGTTTTGTTTTTTGATTTGGTAATATAAATCTATAACCTTTATTTTGGATTATATAATTGTTAAATATTTTAACATACTGCAAACGTTTGCGCAACTGTTTGCAGGGGAAAAAACCTTTACTTTGTGACAAGAATAAAACAAACCCCCTAATCGAAATGGAAGTTATAACACTAAAAAGAATATCGGAAGTGCTGGGATTAAGCATTTCTACAGTATCGAGAGCATTAAAAGACCATCCTGATATTTCGGCTAATACAAAAAAGCGGGTAAATGAGCTAGCAAGCACCTTGGAGTACGAGCCAAATATAAATGCCATTAGTTTACGATCTAAAAAAAACAATGTGTTTGGGCTTATTGTGCCTACTATATCGGGCTTTTTTTACGATTCGTTTATAAATGCTGTAGAACAAGAGTGCAGAGATAATGCATACTCTCTTATGATACTCCAATCTGGCAATGATGCAGAAATAGAAAAAAATAGTTTACGCTTTTGTCGCCAAAATAGAGTAGCGGGCTTATTTGTTTGCCTCTCTACACAAACAACAACATTGGATGCCTTTGATAAATTTAAAGAAGCAGATATACCCTTGGTGTTTTTTGATAAAGTGCCAGAAGGTAACCAATATAATAAAGTATGCATAGCAGATGAACATGCAGCAAAGTTGGCAGCAGAATTATTGTTGAGAAAAGGAAAGCAAAACATATTGTCCATTTTTGGTAACGAAAACTTGTCCATTACTCGTACAAGATTTAAAGCTTTTCAAAAAATAATATCGCTACAAAAAGAAGCTACTACATTTAATGAATATTGTAGCTCGTACGAAGAAGCAAAAAAAACGACGAAACAATATTTTTCAAAAAAAATAAAACCCGATGCTGTTTTTTGTATGAGCGATGAAATATTGATTGGCGTAATGAAATGTTTGAACGAATTGAAAATAAATATTCCAGAAGATGTTTCTGTAATAACATTGAGCGATGGGTTTTTACCAAAATTATATACACCAGAAATTACTTACATAGAAACGAGTGGTTATAAATTGGGCAAACTTGCTTTTACAAAAATGATGGACTGTTTAAATGGAAATACAGAAGCAGAAGAATTGTTTATTTCGTCGCCACTGGTGAAAGGTGGGTCTATATGATTTTTTTTGCCATTAACAAAACGAATATTAAACGGATGCCAACTTTTTAAAAGTGGGCATCCGTTTAATAAATTCTAGCTACAAAAAAATAAAAAATTACAAAAAAAGTCCCAATTCACTTTCAGGATTAAGTGCATCTATTTCTTTTTTTACGGCTGTTCTTATTATCTTTTCTGCTGTTTTTAATTCAGAAGATATTTTGTCAGAAAACTGTTGTGCAATATTTTCTAATGTTGTAGGCTCTCTTTCTTCATCTGCCAAATCGCCGTCTATTTTTTCTTCATTAATGGTATTTACAGTATATGCTACAATAGCGCCAATAGCCACTCCAGCTAACAATGCCAATATTATTTTCGATTTGCTCATAATGCCTTTTTTTATTTATATCTTATACTCAAATTTTATGCCGTTTGTTTTTTGCTTTAGAAATATTTTTTTAACGCAAAAGAAATTCTATCAAACAATTCTTCTTCACTCAAATTTTTTACTACAAATTTTTGCCCAGTTATTTGCTCATACAATTCAATATACCTATTACTTATTGCTTGTATTTTTTCATCTGTCATTTCTGGCACAATTTGCCCTGCTTTGCCCATAAAATTATTTTCTATGAGCCACTCTCTTACAAACTCTTTGCTCAATTGTTTTTGTTTTTCATTTTTCACCAATTTTTCATTAAATCCTTCTGCATAAAAATATCTAGATGAATCGGGGGTATGTATTTCATCCATCAAATAAATTTCGGTACCAATTTTTCCAAATTCATATTTTGTATCGGCTAATATTAAGCCTTGTGCTGTTGCTAATTGTTTTCCTCTTTCAAATAATGCTAATGCATATTTTTCTAAAATATTCCATTCTGTGTTTGTACATAATCCATTTGCAATAATTTCTTCTTTGCTAATATCTTCATCGTGCCCTTCGGTAGCTTTGGTAGAAGGTGTAATAATGGGAGTGGGGAAAAAATCATTTTCTTTCATACCCTCTAGCATTTTTACGCCACATAGCATACGCTTGCCTTCGTTATATGTACGCCATGCGTGACCAGTAATGTTGCCACGTACCACCATTTCTACGGCAAATGGAGTACATTTTTTACCAATACTTGCATTTGGTGCAGGGGTTTCTAGCAACCAATTTGGGCAAATATCTTTGCACTTTTCTAGCATATAAGCAGCTATTTCGGTTAAAACTTGCCCTTTATATGGGATACTGTGGGGAAGTATTACATCAAATGCCGATAAGCGGTTACTGGCTATCATTACCAATAAATTTTGACCAATGCTGTAAACATCCCTTACTTTTCCACTATAAAAACTCGTTTGATTATCAAATTTATAGATTGCCATTGCGCTAAATTAAACCCTAGATGTCAATATATAAGCATCATTTTATTATAAATACTAACATTACGTTAAAAAATAAAATTTTAAAACACATTAAGTATGCTTATTTTGCCCCCAAATTATAAACCAAAAATATGGATATGAGAAAGTTTACAAGCTATTTGGTCACTTTGGTATTTGCTAACCTCTTTGTGTTGGCTGCTTTTGCACAAAATGTAACCATAAGCGGCACAGTTACAAACATCGCAAACGGCGAAAGTGCGCCTGCAGTTTCTGTTACCATAAAGGGTTCCGACTTAGGAACATTTACAAATGATAAAGGGGGTTACAGAATTACTGCAAAATCTTTACCTGTAACATTGGTATTTTCTTCTGTAGGTTATACAGCGCAAGAAATCACAGTTACTGATGCATCTGTACAAACAAACGTGAGTTTTGTACCCAACAATTCGTTAGGACAAGAAGTTGTCGTTTCTGCCACTCGTGTTTCTCAAAAGATAATGGAATCTCCAGTGTCTATTGAAAGAGTAAGTTCGGCTGCAATAAGAAATGCACCAGCTGCAAATTTTTACGATGTGGTATTGGCATTAAAAGGAGTGGATGTTACTACATCTTCACTTACGTTTAAAACTCCAACTACTCGTGGTTTTAATAGTAGTGGTAATGCACGTTTCAATCAATTGGTAGATGGTATGGATAACGTAGCACCAGGATTAAATTTTTCTGTAGGTGCTATTATTGGATTAAGCGAATTAGACGTTGATAATATTGAATTATTATCTGGCGCATCTTCTGCATTGTATGGCCCAGGTGGTATGAATGGTACGTTGCTTATGACTAGCAAAAATCCCTTCAAATACCAAGGGTTATCTTTTTTGGTAAAAACTGGTATTATGCATACCGACCATAGCCAACGAGCAGCTGCTCCTTACCACAATTGGAACTTACGTTGGGGTAAAAAAGTATCTGAAAAATTTGCATTTAAAACAAATTTTGAATTTATACAAGCTAAAGATTGGTTGGGTGTAGATAATAGAAACTATAATAGAGTGGGTACTTTGGGTGCTGTAAAAGCAGGAGATAGATTAACAGATCCTAACTATGATGGTGTAAATGTTTACGGTGATGAAACAACTGCAGATATAAACAGTGCAGTTTTTAGCTCAATTGCGGGTAGTTTGCCTGGCGCTGCAAGTTTTATTAATTCTAATTTTAGAGATGCTAGCGGGAATCTAATACCTGTAAATGTATCTAGAACTGGATATACAGAAAAAGAAGTTGTAAATCCTAATACTGTTAATTTAAAAATGTCTGGTTCTCTTCATTATAAAATAACGCCAAATACAGAAGCTGTAATTGCTGGTTATTGGGGTACTGGAAATACTATTTATACTGGTAGTGACAGATATTCTATTGTTAATTTTAAAATGGGACAATATAAAGTAGAATTGAATAATAAAAACTGGTCGCTTAGAGCTTATACTACGCAAGAAAATTCTGGCGAAACGTACAATACAACTGCTACTTCTCGATTGTTTAATGAAAGTTGGAAACCATCAGCTACTTGGTATGGCCAATATGCATTTAAATATTTGAGTGATAGAATGAATGGATTGAATGACTATGACGCACATCAAGCAGCAAGAAAAGTTGCTGATGTTGGAAGACCACTTCCTGGCAGTGCAGCTTTTAGAACTGCTTATGACGAAATACGTAGAAGACCAATTGGAGATCCGAAAGGAGGGGGAAGATTAGTTGATAAAACAGATTTATATAACTACGAAGGAAATTACAATCTTTCTCATATAACAAAAAGTTTTGCAGATATATTGGTAGGGGTTAATTATAAAAAATACGTATTAAATTCTGGTGGAACGTTATTTGCAGATTTTGATGGCCCAATAGGTATTGGTGAGTATGGTGGATATGTACAAGCTACAAAAGCAATATCTGATAAATTAAAATTAACGGCATCTGGCAGATACGATAAAAATGAAAATTTCAAAGGTCGTTTTACACCGAGGGTAACGGCATTATTTAAAGTAAAAGAAAACAATAATATTCGTTTATCTTATCAATCTGCATATCGTTTTCCTACAAACCAACAGCAGTGGATACAATTACAAGTAGGAAGCACTTTATTGGTAGGTGGAAATAAATATTTTGCAGATAAATATAAATACGCTACTAACCCTGTATATAATGCATTGAGCGTAGTGCCTGCAGATGGTAGTGCACCTAACCCAACTGTTTTTAATGTAGCAGAACTTAAACCAGAAGCTGTAAATAGCTTTGAAATTGGTTATAAAGGGCTATTAGCAGAAAAGAAATTATTGATTGATATGTACGGATACTTTGGTCAATATCAGGATTTTTTAGGTAGAATAAATACTTTTCAATCTGCATCTGGCTTAGGTAATACAAAAGATAGTGTACTTGTTGCTAGTAAAAGAATTGGAATATCTGTACCGAATAACTCTGCAGATAAAGTAAAAACATATGGCTTTGGTTTTAGTGTTGATTACAGATTACCTGCCAACTTCACCATCGGTGCAAATATTGCTTCTGATGTATTGAAAGATGTACCAACAGGATTTGTGGCTTACTTTAATGCACCGATGTATAAATCAAACTTTACGTTTGCCAATTCTGGTTTTGGTCCAAAAAAACGTGTAGCTGCTAGTTTAGCTTACAGATGGCAACAATCTTATTATTACCAAGGCGATTTTGCAAATGGTCAGTTACCAGATGTTCATACATTAGATGCTCAAGTAAGTTTGAAACTTCCTGCAAGTAAATCTGTATTAAAATTGGGGGCTAATAATTTATTGAACCAATATTATTACAACGCAATAGGTAACTCACAAATTGGTGGCTTGTATTATGTAAGTTTTGGTTTCAATGTTTATTAATCTGATATTTTAAAAACAATATTTTTATTTTAAAAATAACACAATGAAAAAATTAAATAATAAAATGAAAGTTTATAGCTTGGCTGCATTGTCAAGCTTAATCATTCTTAGCGCTTGTAATAAAGATTTGGATACTTTTGATGCAATACCTGCTACGCCATATGCAGCTAGCGTAGGCAATATTGCTGCTTCTATTGCTGCAAATCCAAATGATAGTTTGTTTAATAGGATGTTGATTAGATCTGGAATGCTAAATACTCTAGCTGACTCAACAAAATCTTTTACATTATTTGCAGTTGATAACGCTGGTATGAAAGTTTTTGTAAATGCTGCATCTGGCGGTGCGGTTCCATTAGCTGCTCCAGATGCCACTTTTTCAGCTTTCCTTTCTTCTAGCTTACCAGCGGCAAGTGCTGCAGGAATAATACAGTACAATACAATTGGGCAAAAATATCCAAGTAGTTTATTTCCAGTAGGTTTTCCAAATTATCCTTTACCAAGTTTAATACAATTAGACCCCAATAGCCCATTCGTAAGAATGCCTATTACAGTTGCTAAAGGCTCACCTTATTCTTATGTAAATAATATTCCAATTACAGGTGTTGATCAAATTGCTAGTAATGGTGTAATCCATCATACTTTTACTGTTGTTGCACCACCATCTGCTACATTAAGAAGTGTTATTGCTGCAAAACCAACATTGTCTTATTTTAGAGCTGCACTTTTAAGAGCAGACAGCGGTGCAGTTGTAAAACCTAATAATGACTCTACAAACTTTCTTAATTACCTTGTTGGGTATGGTGTAACCAATATGACAGTAGTAGCACCTAATGATGTTGCTTTTCAAACATTAATATTTGGACTCGTGTATGGTCAAGTACTTGCTGCTACAGGATCTATTCCAATTGCTACAGCCCAAGCTAATGGTGCAGTAGCTGCGGGCCCAGCATTTTTAAATACAAATAATGTATCTACAGCCTTGATAAAAGGAATTGTAGCCTATCATTTTTTAGCAACCAATAAAACAGGTAGTTATAAACCAGATATTAGGGTTTTTTCTGTAAATGTTCCATCTACGCCTACATTTGTAAAAACCTTGGTTAATGGTGCAGTAGCGGTTCATCCTGGTGTATTAGCAACGGCTACTTTTGCAGGACCTACTACTTCTGCACTTAGTTTTGCAGGAGCAGGTACTTTTCCTCCTGGTGGCACTGCATTTAGCCAACCAGCTAATGTGGTTGATAAAGACAACCATGGTGCAAATGGTGTATTGCATATCATTGACAAAGTTATGTTACCTCAATAATTTTATATAAATAAGATACTAAAACGGCTTCCAAAATTTTGGAAGCCGTTTTTATTTATAGATTGCAATTCGATGAATTTCTTAAAAATATTTTTCGTATTCCTATAATTACAACCATTAAAAAAGTATAACCAATAAAAAAAGGAATAATAAAATTGTTTAATTGCAGTGCCAACGTTACGGCAATAATCAATAACTGAAAACCCAAGCCATACAATGATACCAAGCTCATAAACCAATGAGGAAATGTTGTTGTCTTGTAAGCTTCTTTATCTAACCAATGAATTGTTTTATCGAAAATGCTGTAGGCAATGGCATACATAGAAAATAAAATATTCACCATTTTTTGTTTTTCGTTTGGGAAAGCTTTTGGCACTTTGTATTCAAATATTTTGCTAGTGGTATCTGCACCTATAGATTTGTTTCTTAAAATTACATAATAATAATTGTACAATGTGCCTTGCAATTGCACACATATAAAAGCAATGAGTGTATTTATATAGCTTGAAGTAGAGACATAGCAAATTGCCATAAGAATCAAAAAATTGAGTAAAATATCGAATACACTATCCAAATATCGACCTACATACGAAGGCGTATTTTTTACCCTTGCAAGTTCCCCATCTGCTGCATCTAAAATAGATTTTGTGATAAGAAAAAAGCCTGCCCAATAATAATGATTTGCGAGTATACAATATACAGCTAGCAAACCTGAAATACCAAAAGCCACAGTAGCATGAATGGATGTGAATGCAGTATTTTTTAAAGCATTGGCAATGATTGTTGCTATGGGTCTGCCATAATCTGATAAATCTATAAATTTATCTTTTGTAGCAAGTTTTGACATTTGTAATAATCAAAAATAATATTCGACAGAATAGTCGGGTAGTAAAAGTAAGTTTTTTGAAATAGATTGCGAGCCTTGGAGAGAAATTAATTGCTTCTAAAACAAAATTGTAGATATTTTTATTTTTTAAATTGTAACATAAGATTAATTTTGAGTATTGAATACATCAAGGAAAATATTATCCACTGTAATGTTGTTGCTGGTTGCAGCACCATTCATTTTTTTTGTATTCTTTTTTGTACAACGAAAAGTAGTACAGCATCGTATGATAGAAAAATTGGAACAGGCATCACTTCAAACAATATCAATAAATAAAGTGGATATCGTTTGGGTAAAAGAAAACAAAGAAGCTTTGATAAATGGAAAGTTATTTGATGTGAAATCTTATTCCATTAGTAACAATAAAATAATTCTTTCGGGTTTGTTTGATGAAGATGAAGATGAGCTTAGAAAGGATTATGCAAACATATTTTATTCTAACAAAAATGAATCCATACCCGCAAATGAATTCGTGCTTAAATGCATGTTTGTTTGTATCATAAATAATAATTATTCTGATGATAGTAATAATATAATCAATTCTAGTTTAGAAACAAAATATCTACCCTTTTCTCAAAAAAGTATTTCTCAATACTTATCTGTAAACACGCCTCCGCCAAATGCTTAGTTTTTATATAATAAATCTACACTTATTGGTATAAGTGCGGTTGCTAAAGTTTATTAGCAAAATTGATTGTGTGTAAAACTAGTGAAGAATGAAAAAAATATATTTAATAGTATTTGCAATGCTATGCATCAAAAATACGGATGCGCAAACAAATACTACAACTGTTTTGGATACATCTAAAAAAGTAGTTTCTTTAGATGAAGTAGTGGTATCTTCTAGTAATTTTAATGAGAAGAAAAAAAATATTGCACAAAACATTGATGTTATTTCTGCAAATACCATTGTGCAAGGGAATGCACAAAACACTGGCGACTTGCTCGTAAATACTGGGAAAATATTTGTGCAAAAAAGCCAACAAGGAGGTAGCAGCCCCGTGCTTAGAGGCTTTGAAGGAAGTAGAATTTTATTGGTGATAGACGGAGTACGGATGAATAATATTATTTATCGCTCGGGGCATTTACAAAATAGTATTAGCAACGATCAAAATTCTTTAAACAGGGTAGAAGTAATGTATGGTCCATCATCTACCATTTATGGCAGCGATGCTTTGGGAGGCGTTATTCACTTAATTACTAAAGCACCTCATTTATCTGGCAGCAAAAACTTCCTTACTACAGGTACTACTTTTGCAAGATACAGCTCGGTAAACAATGAAAATACAATACATGCAGATGCGAGTATTGGAGGCAAAAAAGTGGCATGGTTTCAATCGTATAATTTTAGCGATTTTGGCGATATGAAAATGGGAAACAAATATTCAAGTGCATACCCTGATTTTGGCAGAAGAAGTACATATGTGAGTATAATAAATGGAATAGATTCTGTAATCGTCAATTCTGATGATAGGGTGCAAAAATTTTCTGGGTACAAGCAATGGGATATTATTCAAAAATTATTATTTAAGCAAAATGAACATATTAGCCATGCGTTCAATTTTCAATTATCGAATACGAGTAATGTACCTAGGTACGATCGCTTGCAAGATGTTAAAAACTTTGGCGGTACCATTGGTACAACATTGCGCTATGCGGAGTGGTTTTATGGTCCACAAAAAAGAGTGATGGGTGCATATGAATTAAATGCAGTAAAGACGGGTATCTTCAACGAAATGAAAGTAAATTTAAATTATCAAAATATTGAAGAAAGCAGACAAACAAGAGAGTATAGAAGATACGATAGGTTTGATAGCCGAGTAGAAAAAGTAAAAGTATTTGGCGCAGCGGTAAGTGGTAGAAAATTAATAGGCGCAAACAATGAACTTGTAGTTGGAATAGATTTTCAATCGAATGGTTTAAAATCTACTGCTGCAAGAAAAAATTTACTTACAGGTGTAGAAACGAAATTGGATACTCGTTTTCCTGATGGGAAAAATACCATGAATAACTTTGGTGCATATGCTCAACATACATACAAGTTTAAAAACAAAAAATTGGTTTTAAATGATGGACTCCGTTTTCAATCTACCCATTTAAAAAGCAATATAGAAGACAATTCTTTTTTTAAATTACCTGATACTGCAGTTACTCAAAAAAATATTGCCTTAACAGGAAACATTGGTATTGTGTATGCACCACAAAAAAACACCACATTGCGTGCTGGTATTTCTTCGGTAGAGCGCCTAATATTGATGATTTATCAAAAATATTTGAATCGAGCACTACAGCAAAGCAAGTGATAGTGCCAAATGCCAATGTAAAACCAGAATATACTTATAATATTGACTTGTCTATTTCGCAAAAAATGGCAGATAAGGTAACCATAGATTTCACAGTGTTTTATTCTTTGTTTACAAATGCAATTATTAAAGCACCCTTTACATTGAACGGACAAGATTCTATTTTATATGATGGGGTAAAGAGCCAAGTATTGGCTAATCAAAATGTAAATAAGGCAAACCTTGCTGGTTTTAGTATTGGGCTACAGGCAAAGTGTATAAAAGGGCTCACATGGTATAGCACACTTAATTACACTTATGGCAGCTTTAAAACCGATGGTACAAAAAAATCTAGCATTTATGAAAAGCAAACCAATGGAAGCTATGCCTTGGTAGAAAGAAATGTTTCGAGTAAACCATTAGATCATATTCCACCACTAATGGGCAAGATTAGTTTGGCGTATGAGTACAAAAAGTTTAGCACAGAACTACATATATTGTACAACGGATGGAAACGATTAGAAAATTTTAATGCAGATGGAGAAGACAATGCACAATACGCAACTGCAGATGGAATGCCTTCATGGGCTACACTAAATTGGAAAGCTAATATTAGTTTTACTAAAAATGTACAACTGCAATTGGCCATTGAAAATATATTCGATAAAAACTATCGATATTTCGCCTCTGGGTTTTCGGCTGCTGGAAGAAATTATTTAGTTGGCTTGAGAGCAAATTGGTAACTTTTTTTTGATAATAAAAATAGACTTTGGTAAAATGCTTCTTTAATTAAAGTAGCATTTTTTATTTTTAATTGTTATAATTTTCAAAAAAATTTTATAAAATTATTTTTTCTCATCATTGGTATAATTATTGGTTTGCTAGTTCAAACCCTTAAAACATGAAGAAAATAATTTTCCTAAGCATTGCTATATTTTTATTTTCTGTATGGAATGCTTCAGCGCAGCGCACCGCTACAAAACGTGGGAGCAGTAGTGTGGGAAGTAGCAATTATACAACAGCACTTGGCGTAAAATTTTTAGATGGTGCAGGTATCTCTCTCAAACATTTCGTGAATGATAAAGCTGCTATAGAAGGCGTAGGCTATTTTTGGAATAGAGGAGCAAGAATAACAGGATTGTATGAGTTGCATTTTGATATTGCTGGTGCGGATGGGTTAAAATGGTACATTGGTCCTGGTGCACACATTGGTTTTTACAACAGTAGGTATAGCGATAAATTTGGCAATAGAAGTTTTGGTGGTATTGATGGCGTATTAGGTTTAGATTACAAAGTAAAAGCCGCACCCTTAAATTTTTCTTTAGACTGGCAACCATCTTTTGAGTTTGGAGAAGATAGAGGCTTTATTGGAAGCTGGGGCGGTTTTGCCATCCGATTTACTTTTTAATTAAAACTAGCGTTACTATTATTTTATTGCTTATTTTTATTTTAAAATAAGAGAATGAAAAAAAGGCGCTTTGGTATTGGTTTACTCTTTTTGTTTATAGCACTATGCACACAAGCACAAAATAAAAAGATAAATGCAATTCAAGATATAAAAAACTGGCAAGAAGAATTAAATAAAGAATATAAAAACAGAGCCACAAGTCCTTTAAAGCCCGAAGATTTTAAAGTATTTGTAGGGCATAGTTTTTTTGATATTGATACCGCATATAGAGTAACGGCAAAAATGGTCTTTACAAAAGATGCTACCGAAATTCCTTTTAAAACCACTACTGCCAAAGTGTCTATGCATACAAAATATGCGGATTTGTTTTTTAGTATTAAAGGAGAAAAATACAAGTTGAGTGTATATCAATCTATAGATTTAATGGCAACAGCGGAATATGCGGATTATCTTTTTCTGCCATTCTTTGATGCAACAAGTGGCTACGAAACATACGGAGCAGGAAGGTATATTGATTTACGAATACCTAAGAAAGGAAATAAGATTATAATAGATTTTAATAAAGCATATAACCCTTATTGCGCTTATGCACCATACTTTTCTTGCCCTAAAGTACCTGCAGAAAATGAGTTAAAAACAAAGATATTTGCTGGTGTAAAATATACACCCAATCATTAAAATGATAACTTAAAAAAAAAATTATGAAAACATTTGTCGCATTATTATTTTTACTGGCCTTCAATAATCTTTGCTTTTCGCAAAGCGCTAAACCGGCCACACAAAAAGTGGATTCTACAAAAGCCATTGAAACAGTAGAAGTATCTTGTGGGCAATGCCAATTTAAAATGGCAGGAAAAGGTTGCAACCTTGCAGTAAGAATAAAAGGCAAATCTTATTTTGTAGATGGCACCACAATTGATGAACATGGCGATGCTCATGCAGATGATGGTTTTTGCAAAGCCATACGCAAGGCAGAAGTGCAGGGTAAAATTGTAAAGAATAAATTTGTGGCTACATACTTTAAACTGTTATAGCAATAATTTTTCCTCTTATTTTACTACCGCTTGCAATTGCATTACCCAACCTTCGTTTAATCTATTCTTTATTTTAGATGATAGCACTGCATTGCGCAAACCAGATGTAAGCGTTTGTGTGGCAGCTACAGATACAAAACTCATTATTTGCGATAAATTGGCATTGCTCACAAGTGCAGCAGCAGTACCCGAAATGCCTACACCAGCTACACCATAAATAATTTCGCTAGCGGGTCTAAAATTGCTGTATTTTCTAAATCCAGTTATATCTTTTATGCTTATTGTTTGAGCAGGTTGGGCTTGTTGTAACAATTTTCTTCTAGGCGAAAGTGTAATCAAACTATCATTTAATGCAGTTACCCTGCCTTCAATTTCTTGTGCTTGTTGCATATAGCCGTTGTAACTAAACCTTACCAAGTCTTTCATTTTTACAATAATGGTTTTACTGCTGTCAGTTTTGGAAAATACCAATTGGTTTTGTGCTTGCAAAGAAAAACTAATACAAATAGATAATAGGAGTAATATAAATTTCATATAAAATATTTTAAGGGGTTAAAAAAGCTAAAAGTACGAAATTGTTTTTCAAAAAGTATTCAACTTTATTATCTATTTATCCATTTTATACAAACAGGATTAGGTACACTTATTTTTTTCTTCGTATCTGTTAATAACCCCGTTGTTTTATCAATTTTAAAAATTACTATTTCATCTGAATTTTGATTAGCCACCAATAAAAAATTTCCTGATGGATCAAAATTAAAATTACGTGGCGTTTTACCTAATGTGGATTGATGCCCAATGAAACTCAGTTTACCAATCATGGCATCTATGGAAAAAATGCTAATCGTATTCGATTCTCCACGATTGCTACAATATAAAAATTTCCCATCTGGCGATATATGTATATCTGCACTACCCAATGCACCTGTAAAATTTTTTGGCATTGCATTGATGCGTTGTTGCATTTTTAGTTTTCCTTTATTTACTATATAAAAAACCACTGTTCCAGTAAGTTCTTCCATTAAATATGCATATTTTTTATTTGGATAAAATGTAAAATGCCTTGGCCCGCTACCAGCTGTTGATGATGCCGATGATGATAATTTTAAAACGCCTTCATTTTTATTGAACCCATAAACCATCACTTTATCAATGCCCAAATCTGGTACAAACAAATATTTATTATCTGCCGAAAGTACAGCGGCGTGCACATGTGGCGATTTCTGTCTTTGTAAATTTGTACTACTACCTTCATGAGTTATAAGCTGCTTGTATTTACTTATTGAGCCATTTTTATTCGTTTTAAACATACTAACCGTTCCGCTACTATAATTTCCTACAAAAACCCATTTGCCAGTTTTATCTATTGTTACATAACATGGATGCTTGCCACCAGTTGCTTGTTTGTTTATTTCTGTTAATGTTCTATTAGATTTATTAAATGAAAAAGCAGTGACGGTTCCTCCACGAGGATTAATGGTACTATCATCATTTTCATTTACTGCATATACAAATTTATTATTTGCCGATATTGCTAAAAAAGAAGGGTTTGAAGTTTTAGCTACACTAACGAAACTATTCTCAGCGGTGGATGTGTCAAACCTATACACGTAAATACCATCACTCTTTGCATCAGTATAAGTGCCAATGAGCAAATAATTATTTTGAGAAAAAACAATACTTGGAAAAACTGATACCAAGAGCAATATTAATAATTTCATTTTTTGTGTGAAAGTAGTATAACTTTTTATGCATAATGCTTTTTTTATTTGAAAATAAATCTTACTTTACTGCATTAAATAACTCAAAACTTGCTATTATGAAAAAAATATTTGCAATTGTTATGCTTGCTAGTTTTATTATTTCTTGTAAAAAAGATTTAACTCAGCAACAAATGGATGATGTAAAAACAGCTCCATTAATATCCATCAAAGAAATTAATGCTTTTATCAAACAAAAATTGGAAACTACATCAAAGTTTGAATGGGCAACTGCCTCAGACGAAATGATATGGAGTGCATTGCAACAAAGTGATTTTATAGCTTCGGTTGGGTATAAGCCAGCTACAGAAACCAATATAGATAACCGCATTCATACCATAGATATCAACAGTGCAGAATGGATGGCTGCTAAAGCAAGTATTATGCAAATTATTTATGATGAAGAAGTAAAATTGAATAAAGATTTACAAAAAACGAATATGCAAGTTTGGCCTGAAGAATTTTTACCAGTGGTAGATGTAGAAATTAAAAGCCTTGCAACGATAAAAAAATTACGTGCATCCAATTTGCTACGCTATGTAGAGCCAATGGGGTATGAACCTTCGGCTATGGAGCAGCAAGGGATTGGCAATAAGGTAGCAAGCAGTAGCGGTTGTGGTGGTAATGTGGCAGACAATACAATTGTAAATAATGTACACTACACCGTGGCCACGCCAAATGCAAAAGTATCTTGGAACTATACATCGCATGGCATACAAAATGCGTGGACAAAAAGTACCGGTAGTGGTGTAAAAGTATTTATCATTGATAGTGGTTGTGAGTTTGATCAAGAAAATTTGGGATCTGCTTTTAATCAAGGTTCATCAAGTGGAAGAACCATAGAAAAAATTGTAACACTACCTCGCTCTACCATTTTTGGAATTCCTTATGGTGCATACGAAACACCAGACGATGGTTGTGGGCATGGCACATCTATGGCGGGTGCATGTGCAGCCCCAAGAGGTACGGATGGCAATACTTGCGGTGTGGCATACAATTGCAATTTGGTTACATGCCGTGCAGGCGAAGATGTATTGATAGATGCATCAAGAGAATCGAAAGGAGTGGCGGATGCATATGTAAATGCTGCTAACAGAGCCGATGTAAAAATTATAAGTATGAGTATGGGAAGAATAACGGGTAGCTCTCAGATATCGGATGCCATCCGTTATGCAAATGGAAGAGGAAAGTTGATGATGTGTGCTGGTGGTACTTCATTCGGCTGGTCTGCAGGTTGGTACGGTGTAATTTTTCCAGCATGGATGCCCGAAGTGCAAGCCATTACAGGTGTGAAACAAAATACATCATTTTCGAATTGCGATGATTGCCACAAAGGAAGCGAAATAGATTTTGTAGTAGTAATGGAAAGGGCAGGAGATAACAAGCATGCACTTTCATTAGCTATGAGCGGCGATGCACCAAGCACTGTAGGCGGCTCGTCCGTGGCTACGGCTACATGCGCAGGTATGGCTGCATTGGTGTGGAGCCGTTTTCCTACATACACAGCAGCGCAAGTTTTATCTAAACTAATAACAAGCTCCAGTAATTATCCTGCAAAAACTGGAGAATATGGTTGGGGAATACCAAATGTAAATATTGCAACAAATTAATAACAACCCATAAATCTAAGAATGCCTTTCATTGAGTTGAAGGGCATTTTTATTTTTATAACCAATTTTTTGATATTACTTTTCCATCTCAAAACAATTAAATGACAACAGATTTTTCTTGGCTTAGCCGTACAGAATTATTGATAGGTAAAGATGCGTTGCAAAAATTAGCTAACAGCCATGTAATGGTTGTAGGCCTTGGTGGCGTGGGTTCATACGCTGCAGAGTTTATAGCCCGCAGCGGTGTGGGCAAAATGACCATCATAGACGGCGACACGGTGGATCCTACAAATCGTAACAGACAATTACCAGCCTTGGCTACCAACCATGGCCAATATAAAGCAACCATAATGGCAGAAAGATTAAAAGCCATTAACCCAGAGCTCGAAATAAATGTAGTGCAATCTTTCATAAATCCTGAAACGGTACAACCGCTATTTGTAAATAAACCAGATTATGTTATTGATGCCATTGATAGCATAACACCAAAACTCACTTTCATTATACATGCATACGAGCAGCAAATACCATTGGTAAGCAGCATGGGTGCAGGCGGAAAATTTGACCCAACAAAATTGCAAGTAGCAGATATTTCTAAAACATACAACTGTGTGTTTGCACAACAAATAAGAAAAGTGCTAAAACGAAATCATGATATAAGGCGTGGCATAAAATGTGTGTTCTCTCCAGAAATGCCAAAGAAAGAAAGTTTGATAATGACCGATGGTAGCAATTATAAAAAATCGGCTTACGGCACCATTTCTTATTTGCCACCAGTATTTGGGGCAGTAGCAGCAAGTGTTGTTATAAGAGATTTAATAGGAGAATTATAATGCTATCCATTTTTATTCGCATTTATACAAGCAAAAATTATCAATACTAAAGATGCAAAAGATGAAATGGTACGAATTGTATTTAGAGTATTCCATTTGTTTTCATATAAACTTCTTTGTAATGCAATAGACTCGGTAGTTGCATTCAATAAATTAAATTTTTCTAAAGCATTGTTTAACGGGATGTTTCCAAAAATGGTTACACTAAATACACCTACAAAATATACAATGGCTGCACTTAGTATAAACCAAAAACGAGTTGTTACTGGGGTGGAAAAATGCACATAAGTACAAATTGGCAATAATAACAATATTCCAAAAAAGCATAGAAAAAAAATTGGATTTTGTATGGCTTTATTAATTGATTGCATAGCTCCTAAATATTCTGCATTACTTAGCATTTTTAAGCCAGGAACTACAGAGCAAGTATAAGAGTAGAAAAGCCCAGCCATTAAAGCCATGCAAATAGCTGTAGATACAAGTATAATATTTGAAGCTGTCATAAAAATTATTTTTTGATGGAAAAATTAATTTTAATCTTATCAAACACAAAAGCTTAGGCAATTTAAAATTATTAATTTATACAGCCACAATAATTTTTTGCAGGCTTTAATTTTTTTGCACGAAAAGATAATATTTTCTTTGCTATCACCTTACGTATTATTGAGGTTGAAATAATAGCGTGAATTTAATTTTGATAATTCTAATTTAAAGTTGTACTTTTTCAATTGTAATTTCCTTCAATCACTAAAACTATTTTTTATGCCACAAAACTATTGGCTACTTCTCGTAGCAGGACTAATTCCCTTACTCGTAGGTTTTATTTGGTACAACCCAAAGGTATTTGGTAATGAATGGATGAAAACCATTGGTATGACCGAAGAATCTATGAAGGGCGGCAACATGGCGCTAATTTTCGGTTTATGCTATGTATTCGCTTGTATTTTAGCCATGGGGTTAATGCCTATTGTTATTCATCAATTTGGTGCTCTCAGCTTGACTGGTGGCGATGCTACAAAAGCAAAACCTTCTTATCAGGCATTTTTAAATGATTATGAAACCGTATTTAGAACATTTAAGCATGGTGCTTTACATGGTGGCTTAACAGCATTATTTATTGCATTACCAGTATTTGGAACCAATGCATTGTTTGAGCGTAGGAGTGTAAAATATGTAGCTATACATGTTGGCTATTGGTTTATTACCATGTTGTTGATGGGCGGAGTGCTTTGTGCATTTCTATAAACGATAAGAATAATTATGTAAAGCCACTCTATTTTTTTGAGTGGCTTTTTTGTGACTAGCAATAATTTTTGCAACTGTCTTAAAAAATTATTTCTTTTAAGAAAACGAACGAAGCACATTATTTGTAGATATAGTAATTGCTTGCAATTATAGAAATCTTTATTAGAGAAAAATATGTAAAGATTCCCTTTAAGACGTATAAATATCCTTTCTTTTTTAAAAAACAATTTGCGATTATTTTTTCGGAGCAATACCGGAGTACTACTGTATTGCCCTTGCTTAAATTTTATAGCAGCGCTTAACATTAAAAACCAATTCGTATGCTATGGAAAATGTAAAAATTATTTTTAATAAAAAACAACATACAAGATTATGAAACATATTAAAAAAATAACAGTAATAGCTTTATCATTGTTTACTTTAGCAGCTTGCCAAAAAGCCATAAACCCAATAACGCCAGATGATGCGGCTACTGCTGCAAAAGCGGCAAGTAATAACGATGGAGACGAATTTGCACGCAATGGTGGAGGAAAACACGTTTATACCTTGAGCAATCAAGTTAGTGGAAATGCAGTGTTGGACTACACTAGAGCCTCTGATGGTAAACTTACATACAACACTTCTTATGCTACTGGTGGTACTGGCACTGGTGGCGGTTTGGGAAATCAATACGCCGTAATTTTAGGAGAGGACGATGATGATGAAAATGTACTATTGGCAGTAAATGCTGGTAGCAATAGCATTTCTTCTTTTAATGTAACTGGCAATGGGCTGGTACTAAAATCAACAGTAAGCTCAGGAGGTATGCGCCCAGTAAGTATTACACAGCACGATGATATTGTGTTTGTGCTTAATGCTGGTGGCATGGGAAATATTTCTGGTTTTAAATTGGGTAACAATAATATGCTTATGCCCATTGCAAATTCTACAAGGCCACTAAGTTCTAGTGCATCTGGTGCTGCACAAGTATCGTTTGTAAATGATGGCAAAGTAGTAGTAGTTACAGAAAAAGCGACCAATTTAATCATTACTTACACTGTAAACGAAAATGGAATACCGGGTATGATGCATTCTATAACATCTGCCAATGCTACACCTTTTGGTTTTGAGGCTGGCAAAAATGGAAACATTTTTGTATCGGAAGCAGCGGGTGGTGCTGCGGGTGCAAGCACACTTTCTAGCTATCGAGTAAGCAATGATGGTACAATAAATTTAGTAGATGGGCCAAATGGTGCTGGACAAAGTGCAGCATGCTGGGTGGTAATAACCAACAATGGTAAATATGCTTACACCACTAATACAGCTAGCAATAATCTTTCTACTTTCGATATAAATAAAAATACAGGTAGTGTGGCTGTAAACACCGCTATATCTGCAACAACAGGTATGGGGCCAATAGATGCAGCACTTAGCAACAACTCAAAATATTTATACATTTTAAATGCACGTAGCAATTCTATAGGCGTTTACGAAGTAGCCAATAATGGTTCTTTATCATTTGTGCAAACTATGATGGGTGTACCAGTAGGTGCTACGGGGCTTGCTGCAAGATAGATTAGTTGATGATTTATAAAAACGGATACCAACTTTTAAAAGTTGGTATCCGTTTTTATAAAATATTTTATGCATTTGCAAATAAAAATCATAAAGTAATGAAAAAATACTTGGACGCTGCGCCTTAAATGTTCAATAGCATTCCCGCCGCCAAAAACCTACGCCCGATAGAAGCGGAAATCCTTTTTTTGAGGAACGAAAAAAAAGATTGCAGCGGATAGCGGGACCAATGTTCAACAACGAACCAATGCCCACGTTCAAAAAAATAAAAAAAACGTGCAACTTTTCAGCAATACGTTTATAAAAATCTTTGTTATTTTACTTTCGAATTAAAAGACTGTCAGCCTGAGCCTGTCGAAGGCGGGTTTCATTTAATATATCGGGTTCTACAAGCTCACCCTGACATTTCGTTTACACATTAAACCTAAAGTGCATCACATCTCCATCACTCACCACATACTCTTTACCTTCTATGCGTAGTTTACCTACTTCACGGCATGCAGTTTCTGAGCCAAGCGTAGTAAAATCTTCGTAAGAAATAACTTCTGCTTTTATAAAACCCTTCTCAAAGTCAGTATGGATAACACTTGCAGCCTGTGGTGCTTTCCATCCATGGTGAATTGTCCATGCACGAACTTCTTGCACACCGGCAGTAAAGTAAGTAGATAAGTTTAACAATTTGTAAGTAGAATGTATCAAACGATCCAACGCAGGTTCGGTCATTTTATACTCTTCCATAAACATGGCTTTATCATCTGGGTCTTCAAATTCTGCAATCTCTGCTTCCACTGCATTTGTCATTACGATTACTTGATTGCCTTCGTTTTTTACCGCTTCTATCAGCGCATCCGAAAATTTATTGCCGGTGTGCATGCTTGCTACATCCACATTTGCTACGTATAGCACGGGCTTATCTGTAAGCAAAAATAAATCTGCAATGGCTATTTTATCTTCTTTGCTTAAATCTAACGTAGATATATTTTTTCCTTGTTCCAGATGCAATTTGCATTTGTGTAAAATATCTGCTTCTACTTTTGCTTTGGTATCTGTCTTACCAAGCTTTTCAGATTTTTGCCATTTACGCTCTACACTTTCTAGGTCTTTCAATTGCAATTCTGTTTCTATAATTTCTTTATCGCCCACTGGGTTTATGGCTCCTTCGTCACGCAAAATATTTTCAT
>JAYTLA010000141.1:0-3503 GCA_043729825.1 Ferruginibacter sp. | reverse complement strand
AAATGTGTTTAGAACTACAAGTTGCTTTTTCTTTTAAATATATGCCCACATTGCTTTTCAACCTATGTGGATATCAATTAACTTGACGCCAATGCGAAACTTCGGGACTGACCATAGTTGCTTCTTTGTTGATCAAATAAATAAACATCTCCGAAGGAGGGATTTCTATTTACAAAATAATTGTAACGCTTAAATTTTCAGGGCGTAAAAGTCCTCCTTCGGAGGATTTAGGGGGCTTTTTTCCTTATCTTCGCAAAAATTTTACCATATGAATCTTCACGAATACCAAGCTAAAGAATTACTAAAAAAATATAATGTGCCAGTGCAAGAAGGCATAGCATGCAGCACTGTGGCGGAAGCTGAAGAAGCTTACAGACAAATACATACTCAATATGGCAGTAAGTTTGGTGTAATAAAAGCACAAATACATGCCGGTGGTCGTGGTAAAGGAAGTATAGTGGGTAAAGAGCAACGTGGTGTGGCCGTTGCAAAAAATGCTGAAGATGTAACTCTTATTGCTACTAATTTATTGGGCGGTACATTGGTTACTATTCAAACAGGTGAAGCAGGAAAAGTAGTGAATAAAATATTGGTAGCACAAGATGTATATTATGATGGACCAAGCCCCGTAAAAGAGTTTTATTTATCTATTTTGTTGGATAGAACAAAAGGCGAAAACGTAATTATGTACAGCACCGAAGGCGGTATGAATATTGAAGATGTGGCACACGACACACCAGAAAAAATATTTAAAGAATGGGTACACCCAAGTGGAATGTTGCAAGGTTTTCAAGCTCGTAAAATAGCTTTTAATCTTGGTCTTAGTGGCGAGGCACAAAAAAGTTGCGTAAAATTTGTTACAAGTTTATACAATGCTTATGTAGGTTTAGATTGTGGTATGTTAGAAATAAATCCGTTGTTTAAAACCAGCGATGATAAAATTATTGCTGTGGATTGTAAGATGAATGTAGATGACAATGCATTGATGCGTCATCCAGATATTTTATCGTTGAGAGATATTAGCGAAGAAGATCCTACAGAAGTAGAAGCAGGACAATTTAATTTAAACTTTGTAAAGCTTGATGGCAATGTTGGCTGTATGGTAAATGGTGCGGGGCTTGCGATGGCTACTATGGATATGATAAAACTAAGTGGTGGTGAGCCAGCAAACTTTTTGGATGTAGGCGGTACAGCTAATGCGCAAACGGTGGAAGCTGGTTTTCGCATTATTATGAAAGACCCTAAAGTAAAAGCGATTTTGATAAATATTTTTGGTGGTATCGTACGCTGCGATAGAGTGGCACAGGGCGTTATAGATGCTTACACAAGTATCGGCAATATTAATATTCCAATCATTGTGCGCTTGCAAGGTACCAATGCTGATGTAGCTAAAAAATTAATTGATGAGAGTGGTTTGAAAGTACAAAGCGCTATTTTGCTTAGTGAGGCTGCAGATTTGGTGGGCAAAGCAGTGGCGTAAGTTAGATGTTAGATTATTAGACATAAGATATTAGATTTAAAAATCCATTAACCTTCGGTTAGTGGATTTTTGTTTTGTGGGCAGAGAAGCAATGATTGAACTTCAGTGGCGTCGCACATTTCATCTTCACCTAAATATTTAGCTTTTATTATGCATTAGATTGTGCAATAGATGATGCACTAGATTGTGCAATAGATGTGCTTAATCAATCTTGCAGCTCTCCTAAAAAATTATTCGAATATACCTTATTTAAAAAAATATCATTTTCTATTTGTGCGGTATTGTAAACCAAATGTTAAACAAAAAGTTTTCTTCAAATATAAAATCGTTGCTGTTTTTAGGAATACGATTGCTGTGCAAATACCCTATCTCCAATTTTAAATTTTTAGTAGGTTTAAACCCTGCGTTTAATATTATTCTATTGTGGTCAAAAATATGCAAAGCAGGAATACCACTTGCATTTACAAATAATTCATCGCCTAGCATAAAAGAAAATTTTGCATTGGCTTCGTAGCGCAATGCTAAACGGTTTCTTATTCTTGTAACATTAGCAGCAGCTGATGGGAAAATTCTATACTCTGCTCCTGTTCTATTTTGTATAAATAATTTTTTCAGTATAGGCTGTTGCAATTCTATGAATGCGCTAATACGATATTCATTTGTTGGCAAAGCATTGGCATCATTTGGCGCAAGAATTATTTTACTGTTAGAAAAATAAGCGAACGGAGAAATAGAAAATTGTAAATTTTCATTGTATTTATAATGAATCATTGTACGAATGGCATTCATTAAATTTTTATCGAAGGGGTTTTTATTTCCAACATCATTTTGATTGCGATGGTGAAATTCTATATCGGCTTTTATTTTTTGTGAAAACTGGTAGCTTACCGTTGTTTTAAACCAACTGTTATAATGCTGTTGTGCATTGCTATTTAAAGTAATTAAAATAAATAGTGGAACTACAATTAAAACTTTACGTAGATTCATTTAAAATATTGAAACGCAAAATTGCTGTATTTTTATTCTAAGTATTGTAACATTTATTACACAACTAAAAAATTATCTAAACACATAATCAACCCCTGTAACCTGTGATAACAAGGTATCTGGAGCATCTAGTATTTTTGCATTTTTAGAAGGCGTTGGTGTAATAGGTGAATTATTTTTTAAATAAGCTATCATTACTTTGTGCAAAGTAGCTTGTGTATTTTTTGCATCTGCTACACCTTTTAATCGGCAAAGCATATCTACTGGGTCTCCATCTCTTTCGCAAGCTAAAATAGAATATTGCTTTTCCATATCTATTGCTGCTCCTTTTATAGTAATACTTTGTATTCGTTTACCCATTTCGGCAAAGGCGTTAAAGCTTATTTCCATTCCTTTAAATTTTACAACCCAACCACCTAATCTTTTTGACGCATCCTTTGCAAATACATTGTTCAATTCTTTTTCTAACCATTCTTTTAATTGCTTACCTGTGGCTTTTGCAATACGTACTGTACTATCTACTGGTAGCATATCAAATACAAAACCATTGGTAATTGGTATGTTGCCTGTGTGGTCTGCTGTGGTACGTGGTGGGCAAAAACGAAAGCCATTACTTAACACAATATCAATGTCAGGAAATTGCCAATGCAAAGCATTCAACACCAAAGTATCTATTGGATTTTCTACCACAAAATAGCGATACAATGGAATGGTGCTGTAACCAATTACGGTATTGATGTGTTCTTTAAATGTAGCTTCGTTATCTGCTAATAATTTTTGTACATTTTTATTTGGCTTTATTTTATTGGATGCTACTTCTAGCAAATCATATTTGTCTGCTATTACTTTTCCATCCTGTATGGTTAAATCTAGCTTGCCAATAAAGCTGCCAAATGCACCGGGCTCAACTACTTTCGCATATTTACATTGTATCGGCTTTCTAACTCTTTCGTGTGTATCGCCTCCTAAAATATAATCTATTCCTTCGCACTCTGGCATATTTGCCAAAGCTAATTGTTGTGATAAACCTAAGTGA
>JAYTLA010000140.1:0-13566 GCA_043729825.1 Ferruginibacter sp. | reverse complement strand
CGGAGAGCTAGGGATTCGAACCCCAGGACCTGTAACAGTCAACAGTTTTCAAGACTGCCGCAATCGACCACTCTGCCAGCTCTCCGCGGCAAAAGTAAGGGTTCAATTTTTAATAACAAAACTGTTTTTATTTTTTTATATCAACAATTTTACTATTTTTACTAGAATCTATTACCGCATTGAGTTTTAGCATACAATAAAATTCAATAATTACTCCATAAAGTGTCCCAAAAACCAAATCGAATATCTACGCTTTCCAATTTAAAAAAATTGTAGGTTGTTAAGATGTTCAATAAAATAAATCAATACTATTTTAAAGCAGTATTTTGGTATGAAAAGTAATTATACACAGATGGTATTTTGGAGGAATTTAATTTGTACGCTAGCAATTTTTTGTAGTGTGCAGTTAAAAGCGCAAAACTGTACAGTAAATGCAGGGCTCGATGGCGGAGCATGCTTTTCAAATTATACTAATCTCAATTTTGCTTATGATTTATTTACCCTCAATGGTAATTCAGCTGGCAATTTAAATACTACTCCAAACCTACTTTGGGAATTAGTATCGTCACCATCAGGTGCTGTAATTACATTCTCTAAAGTAGATAGCAACTCTACAATTATAAGAGCCAAAATGAAAGAATTACCTAGCGGTAATTATATTTTTAGGCTTGGTATTAATTGTCTATCGGGAGAAAGAGTGTATGATAGTGTAAAATATGTAATAACAAATGTTTGCGATTTTAATTTATTAGCAGATAAGAGTTGGAGTGGAATGTGTGTAAATAGTAATGAACCAATTCATTTAATTGGAAGGCCGTTAAGAGATGGAGAGGTTTTTAGGCTAACTGGGCGGAGTATAGATTTGATAGAAAGTAACGTAATTACATCTCTTAATTCTGATTTATGTGGCCCTACTTCAGATTCTCTCCGATTTACTATAAAAAAATCGAATGCAGATATATGTACCCTAGGTTTGTATTCCTTAATAACTTTCAATTTAAGAAATGGAGGTTGTGCAATAAATGCTAAACAGGCAATTTTGTCTTATACTATTCCTATGGGAGAAATGGGTTTGCCTAAAGTGTATATTAGTAAAACTGGCCTGAGGAATAATGTAGATACTATTTCATGTATCAATACAGAAAATTTCAATTCTAATGCTTATAATATTTGTTTAAAAGGTGGGTTAGGAGATTTTACTGGTTGCTTTGGTACCAATTTTTCTGTAGTAATATTATCTGGCTCTGGTACTGTAGCTTCTACTTATTTCTCAGGTTCTAGAATATTTAATACAATATCAAATAGATGGGATACCGTTACTAGAAATACTTTACATGTGTATGAAGTTACATATGGTTCTAATGGATGTTATCCTACTTTTAAAGATACCATAAAAATATTCTTTAAATCTGTAGCACCAATTGCAACTGGTATCTTGGCTAGTACCAGTTCAACTTATTGTTATAATGCATCAGATTTTCCATTGTCAAATAATTTAAAATTCCCTATATCAATAATGGGATCAATTCCTGCAAACTGTGCATTAGTAAGTTCTATTAGTGTTAGTCCTGCTGGTGCCAATGTTTCTGTTTCAAATCCATATAGTATAGATTCGATAAGTTTAATGGGCACCAATATTATACCCGGTCAATATTATGTTTCTACTTATGTAGTAGATACCATATCTGGCTGTTTTGGCATTGCGGCAAACACATTAATTCTTTTTTCAAAAAGAACTACGCTACCGATTTTAAGAGATACTTCGGTTTGTTTGTCGAGTAACTACATGCTTAAAATACCATACAGGCCAGGATCATTTACATCTAACCAATATGGTTTTGCAGTAATAAGCGGGCCGCCAAATAATTATATCACTCAACAAATTTCAACTAATGATAGTAGCATTAATTTTACTATAAATCCTTATTCATCGCCACCAGGAATATACACTATTAGGGCATACCCAAGTATAGGTACTAACGCATGCAACGATGCAAGATCCGATACTTTTCAAATAGAACTCTTATCTGCGGGTCGTATTTCTAATGCAGGTACAGATCAAATATTATTATGCAATGTCGCATCTACAAATTTAGCTGGATCATTACCATCTGCTGGAGGAGGGCAAGCAGGTTTTTGGAAATTTTTACCAGCTATTTCTATTAATGCTATCAATGCGCCAATTATTGCAGATTCTGCGAGTAGGAACTCACTTGTATCTGGTTTTACAAATCTATCAAGTAACTATTTTAGTTGGAATGTTACCGATGGAAACACAGGTCACTATTGCGGTTTAGTTCCAGATACCGTTTTGGTTGTATTCTCAGGAATACCACCATCAACATCACAAAAAGCACAAGCCGATTATTTTGGGATTTTAGCAGCAAACGGTGCTTATACACTTACATCAAATGCTATTACACCTACTTTTAACGTACAATGGAATAAGATTAGCGGTTTGGGTGGCACGATAGTTAGCCCCAACAATCAAAACACAATTGTAACTGGCATTAGTGAAGGTAATTATAAATTTGAGTTGGTTGTAACCAATACTTGTGGCATTTTTAAAGATACTGTAAACCTATTTTTCACAAGTGCTGGAAATTTACCAGTAAAATTAATCAGCTTTAATGGTAATAGAAATAACGAAACTACAGATGCTTTAATATGGCAAGTGGCAGATGAGCTTGATATGAAAAATTATGAGGTGCAACTAAGCGAAAATGGAAGAGATTTTAAAACGATAGGCGAAGTAGCCATTTCAAATTCTTCTATCAATAATAAAGTGTATGGTTTTACCAATAACAGTATTTTTTACGCCATCAATTATTATAGATTAAAAATGGTAAATAACGATGGAAATTTTGCTTATAGTAATATTCTTAAACTATCATACAAGAAAAAAAATATAAACGAATTAGATATATCTCCCAATCCTGCTACATCTAATGTGATTGTAACCATCAATTCGTTTGAAAAACATTCTTCCATTATTGAAATCGTTAATCTTATTGGCCAACCTTTAGTAAAAAAGAATATTCAAATTATTAAAGGTATAAACACAATACCAATTAATGTAAGTAATTTACCAAAAGGTATATTCTTTTTAAAAGTAGATGATATGATACAGAAACTACTATTAGAATAAGAAATACAGTTGTGTTATTTAAATTTTATCATCATCCTTTCATTATTTTTGCAGGTAATGACCCAATTATCTACACTTAATAAATATTTTAAAAGATATAAGTACTCATTTTTACTTGGAATATTATTTGTAATACTCACTAATTATTTTAGAATACTAGCGCCACAACTTACGGGCTATGTAGTAAATGCTGTAGTTGCCGTTTTAAAAGGGAGTGATGTAAAAGCAGAAGCAGCAAGCCTTCACAATTATGATGTTATTGTAGTGCACATTATTGAATGGTTCAACGATAAACCCTTTAAAAGCAAAATTCTTTTTACAGGATTAATACTTTTTGTAATAGCCATCATCAGTGGATTTTTTATGTTTTTGATGAGACAAACGATTATTGTAATGAGCCGCCACATTGAGTTTGATCAAAAAAATGAAATATTTGCCCATTACCAAAAACTTGATACTAATTTTTACAAAACCCATAGTACTGGCGATTTAATGAATCGTATTTCTGAAGATGTAAGTAGAGTGCGTATGTACACAGGACCATCTATCATGTACTTTATAAATTTGGCAGCCATTATAGGATTAAGTTTATTTTTTATGCTGCGTAGCGATGTAAAACTAACCATTATTTCTCTATCGCCATTGCCCATATTGGCTTTTACCATTTATTTTGTAAATACGATTATTAATAAAAAGAGCGAAAGAATACAATCATTACTAAGCGATTTAACAACCAATGCACAAGAATCTTATAGTGGCATACGAGTAATAAAATCTTTTGTACAAGAAAAAGCCATGCTCAATTTCTTCAAAAAGAATAGCGAAGATTATAGAAACAATGCTTTGAGCTTAGCAAAAACGGAAGCTATTTATTTTCCGATCATGGGTTTGCTAATTGGATTAAGTACATTAATAACAATATTGGTAGGAGGGTTGGATGTAGTAAATAATGTACCAGGTGCATCTGTAGGTAAAATTGCTGAGTTTGTAATGTATATTCAAATGCTCACCTTCCCTGTAAGTGCCATTGGGTGGACAGCTAGCATGACCCAACGTGCAGTGGCATCTCAAAGAAGGATAAACGAATTTTTGCAGTTAAGCCCAACCATTATAGATGCTACAACTGCAACAAATGAAAAATTATCTGGTAATATTTCTTTTACAAACGTAGATTTTGTTTATCCTCATACAGGTATACACGCCGTAAAAAACTTTTCGCTACAAATAAATAAAGGCGAAAAGGTAGCAATAGTTGGGAAAACAGGGTCGGGGAAGAGCACTATTGCGCAGCTGATGTTACGCATGTATGATGCACAGAAAGGCGAAATAAAATATGATGGTAAGCATATTACCCAAATAAAGACTAATGCTATTCGCACGCAAATAAGCTATGTACCACAAGATGTGTTTTTATTTAGTGATAGTATAAAAAATAATATACGTTTTGGCGAAAAAAATGCTACTGATGAGCAAGTTTTGATGGCCGCCAAGCAAGCAAGTATTTTTAATGAAATAAATGCTTTTGATGATAAATTTGAAACAATGGTAGGAGAGCGGGGCGTAACACTTTCGGGAGGCCAAAAGCAACGAATATCTATAGCTAGGGCGTTAATAAAGAAACCTGAAATTGTGATATTTGATGATTGCTTAAGTGCTGTAGATGCTCGTACTGAGAATGATATAATAAATAACTTATATAATTATTTAGATAATAAAACTGCCATTATCATTACCCACAGAATATTTTCTCTATTTAAGTTTGATAAAATTGTGGTGCTTGATGAGGGTAGTATCGTAGAACAAGGTACACATGAAACACTAATTCAAAGGCAAGGTTTATACTATTCAATGTATCAAAAACAACAAGAAAATGATCATTCAAATTAGTTTTAGATAAATTTTGCCATATCAAAAACATTTTTATCTTTGCCAAGGTTAATTTTAACAATATATTATAAACAAAACAAACTAAGCAGTGGCGTACGTAAACAACGAAAATAACGGAGGTACCGAAAACAACGAAAGGAAACAAGAAAGTGTTTACAGCAAACGTATAAAAGCTGGAAAACGTAGAACGTACTTTTTTGACGTAAGAGAAACAAGGGGAAGTGATTACTACTTAACCATTACAGAAAGCCGTAAAAGATTTGATTCTGATGGGTATGATCGTCATAAAATCTTTGTGTATAAAGAAGATTTTAATAAGTTTGTAAAAGGGCTTAGCGAAGCAGTAGATTATGTAAAAACAGATTTAATGCCTGATTTTGATTTTGATGCTTTTAATCATGATACACCTTATGAAGCTGATGAAAATGCTGCACCAAAAGTTGAAGCAAATACAGCATCTGAAGAAAGAACTGCGGCGCCAGTTGTAGAATCTGTTACTGCTTCTACAGAAACTTTACCAGCCGTAGATAATGGGAACAGCGAAGTAGTTGATAAATGGTAATTACCAAAATGTATATATCAAAACAGCTCCTAAAAATAGGGGCTGTTTTATTTTTGGCATATTATGGAAATTGGGAGTTGTTTTAAAGGCTAATGATTTCAGAATATTCTATTTAACATAATATTAATTATAGGATTAATAATATAAGTCAAATTTATTGATATTCAATAAGTTAAAAAACATATAAAGGTACATAACGCTATAATGGCTATCTTCGCAAAATGAACATCTCTCAATACAATATACAGCAGTATTTAGATAGGCTTAAAATAAAAGCGCTGAACGAAATGCAATTAACTGCCATGGATTCGGCAGAAAAAAATAATGATATTCTTTTATTATCGGCTACAGGCTCCGGAAAAACTCTGGCATTTTTGCTACCAGTTTTAAACTCCTTAGATTCAGAAATTAAAACGGTTCAGGCTCTAATAATGGTTCCAAGCCGTGAGTTGGCTTTGCAAATAGAATCTGTTTTGAAACAAATGCAAACTGGTTTTAAAATTATTGCTTGTTATGGCGGCCATAAAAGGGAAATTGAAGAAAATAATTTGGTACAGCCACCTGCTATTATTATTGGTACTGCGGGTCGTATGGCAGATCATATTCGCAGAAATAATTTTACAACAAAAGATATTAAATTTTTGGTGCTTGATGAGTTTGATAAAAGCTTAGAGCTTGGGTTCTTAGAAGAAATGAAATTCATTTTAGAATCATTACCAGCTGTAGAAAAAAGAATGCTTACATCGGCTACAAATGCGGTGGAAATTCCAGCATTTGTAAAAATGACGGATACACAGACCTTGAATTATTTAAAAGGCGAAGATGCTGCGCCAAATGAGAATCTGCGTATCAATACATTATTGAGCGATGATAGAGATAAATTACAAACCCTTTTGCAACTTGTTTGTTATTGCAACAATACCTCTACCATTATTTTTTGCAACCATAGAGATGCCGTAGAGCGTACCAGCGATTTTTTAACGGAGCAAGGCATCGTAAATGTGTTTTACCATGGAGGTATGCAGCAGCTTGAGCGTGAAGTAGCACTAACAAAATTTAGAAATACCACATCAGATATCTTGGTAACAACAGATCTTGCAAGCCGTGGGCTAGATATTGCTGATATTAGAAACATTGTACATTATCATTTACCACATGTAGAAGCAGAATTTACCCATCGCAATGGTCGTACAGCCCGCATGCACGCTACAGGCAATGTGTATGTGATATGGAGCGAAGAAGAAAGATTGCCAAATTATATTACGCAGGATGCTGTAGAATTTACGTTGCCAGAAAAATTATCGATACCTGAAAAACCAAAATGGAGCACCTTATTTATTGATGCTGGTAAAAAAGACAAGATAAACAAAATGGATATTGTTGGTTTTTTATCGCATGTATGCCAACTAAAAAAAGATGATATTGGCTTAATAGAAGTAAAAGATTTTACCGCTTTTGCCGCTGTGAGAAAATCAAAAATTGGCCATGTGGTAGAATTAGCTAAAGATGAAAAGATAAAAAATAAGAAAGTAAAAATTGCAATAGCAAAATAATATCGTAGGTGTTCGCCTTTGGCGAATACAATTCTCATTCGCCACATGCGAACACAATTTCCATTCGCCGAAGGCGAATGGCTACTTCACTAAAAACGGATGCCAACTTTTTAAAAGTTGGCATCCGTTTTTGCAACCCTTTCATCAAAGATGGTATTATTAAAAAAAAATTAAAACCCTGGTCCACCCATCATCCGTATCTCCCCTCTCCCGCCGCCTGGCATGCCTGGAGTCATACCTGGCCCACCTTTAGATGCACCGCTAAATTTATTAAATCTAAATACAAAACTTAGCATAAAATAACGTTGCAGTCTATTGGTTCTTGTATCTGTAATGGCAGCTGTTGAAGCATTTACTGATCTACCCACATTTGTGTTTTCGTTTAATAAATCAAAAGCTTGTAATTTTATAGACCCATTTTTTTGCTTAAATATTTGTTTTTCTAAAGTGCCGTTTATGATTAATGGATTTGCAGCTACATTATTTGTAAAACCTTGGTTCAATGTTTTTTCAATATCATAACTTACAATAAAATCGTATTTAAAAAATAACCGAGCACTATGGGTAATACTCCAAGCTTTTATATTGTTATTAGCATCGGTACTCAACGAATTTTTAACATCATTTAAAGAATAAAGCAAACCTCCACTGGTTTCTAACCATTTTTTTATTTTATAGTCCATACCAAAACGTTGGGTTAGTATCCAATTTTGCCCTGTATTTTTTTCAGAATTAATAAAAGATATATTATTGTTGAAATTAACATTACCACCATAAACAAATACATATTTACGATTTTGTAAAGGTTTTGATATGGAATAAAAAGCGTTTACATTAAAATACCCATTTTTATTTAGATACCTAGTTTCTTGAAAACCTTGATTCTTACGAATTACATTGCTTACAATTTTATCTCTAGTAAATGATGCACTGATATTACTAAAGAAAACATCCCCACTTATAAAATTAAAATTATTATAACGTAAGCTCATTGTATTTGTAAACTCCGGACGCAAATCAGGGTTACCTACAATGATATTTTGCCTATTAGAAAAATCAGGTGCTGCTTGCAATTGCTGAACCGATGGCTGATTTGTATTACCATTATAATTCAAGTTAAATGACTTACTCTTAGAAAAATTATAAGAAAAACGTACAACAGGAAAATAGTTAACGATGTTTTGTTTTAGTTTTTGCTTAGTGCCCGAAAATGAATTATTCTCAATAGTAGCAGGTTGAATAGCCAACCCTAAAGAATAGTTATACTTTTTTAAGGTAGTTCTAAAATTTACACCAAACATATTGGTTGTATAAATATTTTCAAATATGTTGGTTTGGTTTTCAATGACTGTTCTTTGTCCTCCTAGTTCAGAAAAAGTTTCTCTATCATTTCCAACATATCTTTTATTAAATGCATAATTAAATTCTAAACTTCTTTTTTTCGATAATTGCTCATTAAACGAAGTGCTTACACCATAATTATGATTATTATTGTCTTGTATTACATTTTGATCTAAAGTATCATTTACAAAAAGCCCATTTCTCAGAACGATGGTATTATTTAAAACATCATCATCGCCTGTAGTGGAAGATTTACCACCAGTGAGATTAACAGAAAGCGTTCTGCCTTTCTTATGAAAACGATGATTAAAAAGCAAACTACCAGTAAAACTTGGCGTATTCGAAAGATTATTAGCTACATTAGTTCCGTTATTAAAAGGGCTTCCTTTTGAATCAAAATAATTAAACTGGGTTAAGTTATCGTCGCTTTGTTTTCTTATTGTAAAACCTGGATTAAACTTTACATAATTGAAAGAATCAATTTTATATTCTACGTTAAATGAAAACCGATGATTATCTCCCAAACCATTATTATTGGTAACCTGTGTATTAAAAATTGTGCTATCCGGATTTTTGTTGGGGTTCTCTTGAAATTGATTGCTCTCTATTAAAGTATTTCTTCTCGAAAAACTGTAACTACCATTTACTGAAATTTTTGGAGACCAATCATCTCTATAATTTATACCGAAACTTTTGTTGGTAGCTATTCCATCATTGTTTCCAAAAGCAGCCCCGCCTCCAAAGCTTCTCATTAAACCACCAACTGCACCATTTGCACCACCTGGAATACGTGAAAAATCAAAAGGACTTGCATTGGTATTATTCAAATTACCAGTGAAAGAAAATTGTTGAGCATTGTTAAATCTATTTAAAGACAAGGATGCCAAATATCGATTTTCTGTACCTGCTCCTGTAGTAGTATTACCAAAAACCCCTTTATTCCTATCTTTTTTTAATTGTATGTTCAAGGTCTTTGTGGGGTCGCCATCTCTCACACCCGTAAAAGCAGATTGATCTCCATAATCATCTACAATTTGTATTTTATCTACCATATCTGCATCTAGCTGGCGTGTAGCCGTTTTTACATCACCTCCAAAAAACTCTTTACCATTCACTTTTACCTTGGTTACTTCTTTTCCTTGTGCTGTTACTTTACCATCTTTATCCACTTCTACACCAGGCAAATTTTTAAGTACTTGCTCTACATTATCATTTTTACGATACATCGTACTATCAATTCTGTAAGACACGGTATCTTCTTTTATAGAAATTTTAGATGATTCTACTGTTACAGTTTCAAGCATATTATCACCTCTTGTCATCACCACATCATTATTGGTAACTTCATCAGTTATATTGGTAAAATCATATTCATCTACAAATTTTTTATACCCCACATGCGAAATAGAAATCATGGCTTTTTTTGCAAGCATATTATTAAAGGTATAATTGCCTTTATCGTTCGTAATTGTTTTTACAGTATCCTTACTACCAATATAGTACAAACAAACAGAAGCTTGTGTAAGCGGCCTCCCATCATCGGTTTTGGCACTGCCTTTTACAGAAATGCTTTTTTGTGCAACAGCACTTGTAACTAAAAAGAATGAAATAAGAGTAAAAAATATCTTGTACATAAGCAAATAAATTAGTACAAATATACAAATACGTAAGTTGTCGTAGTTACCATTTATCAAAAAGAATTACTCTTTTATAATTTTAATAACTAAGGGAATGGCTACTTTTTAAATTTTTCTATGAACCTCAAAACAATTTCATTAAATGCATCAGCTTCGTTAAATAAAAACTGTTGTTTAATGGGCAATACATAAATTGGCAAATCACTCAATTCTTTTTCAAATTTTTTTAATCGTACACCATCTTTTTCTGTTGTCAATATCATTTTATTATCTGATGGTATTTTTGCAAAATGTTTTTTAATATCGCTTAAATCGGTGCTAGTAAAAATATGATGATCGGCATATTTAAGCATATCGTATCCTCGAACATATTTAGACACAAATGCTTTTAAAGGTTTTGGATTGGCAATGCCACAAACCAACAGCAAATCAGTATTCAAACCAAAACTATTCTTCTCAAGTGTAAAAAGATGGTAAGGTTTTGCATATAAAATTTCTGTGAAAAATATTTTTTGATGTGGAAATAATTTCAATTCTTTTTCAATGCTCATTTTTTCTTCTACGCTCAAATCAGATTTGCATTTTGTAACAATTATAATGTCTGCTCTTTTTCTACTCGCCTTCACATCCCGCAAGTCGCCAGCAGGCAGCATCAAATCTCTACTAAAAAGATTTTTATAATCTGTTAATAAAATATTCAACCCAGCCCTTACTGTTCTGTGTTGAAACCCATCATCCAAAATTATTATTTGCGTATTTGGTCTTTCATCCAACAATTGCGGAATTGCTTCTATCCGCTCCTCTCCCACAGCTATGGTTACATTAGGATATTTTTCATGAAACTGCATTGGTTCATCGCCAATTTCTAATGCAGTTGTACGTTCATTGGCAATAGCAAAACCCTTTGTTTTTCGTTTATACCCACGACTTAGTGTGGCTACTGCAAATGGTTGTTGCAGCAATTCTATCAAATATTCTGTCATCGGTGTTTTGCCAGTACCGCCAGTAGCAAGGTTTCCCACGCATATTATCGGAAAATTAAACGATGCCGATTTTTTAATGTTTTTATCAAACAAAAAATTTCGAAACATTATGGCACCACCATAAACGAGCGAAATAGGAAACAATAAATATCTAAAACTTTTAAGCAAGAGTGTTTTGATTTAAAATTCGTAAATGCCCTCTGGTGTTATACAAAAATCTAATTTTTCATCCATAGCTGATACATCGTCTATAACAACTGGGTCAAAAAAACTAAACCCAATTTTTATCATATCTGGATTGCACAATTTAATAAACTTATCGTAATAACCTTTGCCATACCCTACTCTATTTCCTTTTGTATCAAAAGCCAATAATGGTACAAACATCATTTTAATATGTTCAGGAAAAATACGAATGCCACCAACAGGCTCATCAATGCCGTACATGTTTTTTTCGAAAAATGTCCCCTCAGGTACAATAAAAGACTTCATCACATCCGTTTCTTTGTTTACAACAGGATAAATAAACAAAGCATCTTCTATTTTAAAATCGCAATATTCTTCTATTAACCATGGGTCATATTCATTCTGCACTTCTATAGGTGCATAAGTCATTATCGTATTTTTTATTTCTATCGGCAATCGCTGAAACTGTATTAGCATCAAATCTTCCAGTTTATTTTTTTTAGCAGCACTAAGGCTTCTTCGTTTTTGCTTGTATAATATTCGAATTTCTTCTTTTGACATTTTTTTTTATTCTGTGCTTTTACCTTAAAATCATTGGTCAACATTTGATCGGGCTATACGTTACAATCTTTTTTTCGTTCCTCAAAAAAGGATTTCCACTTCTATCCCGCAGCTCTTCATCTGTATATCTTTAATGTTCTTTTAACAATGTTATATAAAATTAGCATAGATAGATTAAATTTGTTGTTCTTAATGCTATTATATTTTTTAGGGCATTAATTTAGGGCAAACTTTGAACCATCAACCAAGCAAGAATGATAAACGCTTCCATCATCACCATTGGCGATGAACTTTTAATAGGACAAGTAATAGATACCAACAGCGCATTTATAGCTCAAGAAATGAACAAAGCAGGTTTTGTAGTTACACGTCGTGTAGCAGTTGGCGATGATTATGAAGCCATAAAAAACGCTCTCAGCGAAGAAAAAAAACATGCTGATATTATTCTCATAACTGGTGGCCTTGGCCCTACAGCCGATGATATAACCAAACCCCTACTCTGCGATTATTTTGGTGGCAAAATGATTGTGAATGAAGAAGCATACGCCAATGTGCAAAATATTTTCGAAAATATTATTAAACGACCATTTACCGACAGAAATAAAAAACAAGGCGAAGTACCAGACGTATGCACCGTTATCCAAAACAAACGAGGTACAGCACCCGGTATGGTTTTTTTTGAAACGATAAACGAAGTAGAAAAAATATTTGTAAGCATGCCTGGCGTACCGCAAGAAATGAAAGGCATGATGACCGATGATGTAATACCCATGCTGCAACAAAAATTTACTACTGCACATATTGGGCATCGTACATTGCTTGCTGCAGGTGTAGGCGAAAGCGCACTAGCAGATTTGTTGGTAGATTTTGAAAGCAAAATGCCAAACAATATGAAACTAGCATACCTGCCAAGTTATGGCATGGTAAGGCTAAGACTTACTGCAACTGCTGCTGATGCAAATGAAAATAATAAAACATTGGATGAACATTTTTCTGCCTTACAACTTTTGGTAAATGAATATTTGGTAATCAACGAAGATTTACCCATGGAGCAAGTGCTAGGAAATTTATTAAAAACAAAAAGTAAAACATTGTGTACAGCCGAAAGTTGCACTGGTGGCTACATTGCCCATTTGCTTACTAGCATGCCTGGTTCATCCGCATATTTTGATGGTAGTGTAGTTAGTTATTCTTACAAAGCAAAAGAAGATTTGCTGCATGTAAATAAGCAAACATTAGAAAAGTATGGTGCAGTAAGCGAAGAAGTGGTAAGGGAAATGGCAACTGGCGCATTAAAAACAATTGAATCAAATTATACCATTGCAGTATCTGGCATTATGGGCCCTGGCGGCGGCATGCCCGATAAACCTACAGGCACAGTATGGGTTTGTGTAGGCAACAAACAAAAACTAATAGCACACAAATTTTATTTTAGATTCGATAGAGAATTAAATATTAGACTTACGGCTATAAATGCTATGAATATGTTGAGGAAGTTTGTGCTGGAGGATGTAGGATAAATTCATATAAGTATTGCTGCATTTGTTGGCATCCCAAATCTACAAAAAAAACTTTGCAGTACTCGGTCATTTCCGTGAAGCGATCGCCGTTGATTTCTATGACAAAAAAAATAATTTTTCCACTAGTTTAAGCAACTTTTTTCACATATTCTTGCTTCTTATTCACACATGCAATAACTCTTGCTAAC
>JAYTLA010000139.1:0-9809 GCA_043729825.1 Ferruginibacter sp. | reverse complement strand
TGCTACCAATACTTTCAGGGTTTTGGGAAAAAAATATGGTACCATCGTAATGGTATGCGATATTTTAAAAGGTATAGCAGCTGTTAGTTTATTTTATTTTCTACCATATTATTTACAACAAACAAATAGTTTAGAAAGAACCAATTTTATGATTGGCTTGGGCTTATCTGCGGTCATTGGGCATGTATTTCCTATATGGGCTAGTTTTAAAGGTGGCAAAGGCGTGGCTACTCTATTTGGAATGATACTCGCTATACAACCTATAATTGCTTTGAGTTGTGTAGGTGTATTTTTATTAGTACTTTTCCTCACTCGCTTCGTTTCCTTAAGTTCTATCTTAGCAGGTATTATGTTACCTATTTCTGTATTGTGGATATGGAACGAGGATGAAATATTGTATAGAATATTTGCCTTGTTGGTAGCAGTACTAATTGTTATTACCCACCAAAAAAATATAGGAAAACTCCTTCGTGGTGTAGAAAGTCGTGTGCCAATTCTGAAGCATAGAGACAAGCGGAAAATCCGCAATAAATAATTTACCGAAATTTTAAGAATATTTGGTACGCCAATTGTTTATCTTGTACCATAATAAAAACCCCAATTATGAAAAAAGTATTACTTTTTATTTCTGCTGTTGCACTATTTGTAGCATGTAGTAGAAACCCAATTACTGGAAGAAAACAATTAAAATTGCTACCCGAAAGCCAGTTACAAGCCCAAGCACTTACCGAATACAAAGGATTTTTATCTCAAGCACAAGTTGTAAATACATCTGGAAGTAGGGATGCCGAAATGGTAAAACGTGTAGGTACACGTATTGCAAATGCAATAACAAAATATTATACCGATCAAGGAAAAGGCGAAATTTTGGAAGGGTATAATTGGGAATTTAACCTTGTGAATGATAAACAGGTTAATGCATGGTGTATGCCTGGTGGTAAAGTGGTCGTTTATTCTGGCTTGTTAGGTGTTACGCAAAACGAATCTGGCTTAGCTGTGGTAATGGGGCACGAAATATTCCATGCAGTTGGGCATCATGGAAATGAGCGTATGAGCCAGGGTTTACTAGCTCAAGGCATTGAGGTTGCAGGTAATATTTTCACTCAAAAAAATGAAAAAGTAAACACTTTATTTAATCAAATTTTTGCACCTGGAGCGCAAGTTGCCGTTTTGCTCCCTAACTCTAGAAACCAAGAGCATGAATCAGATCATTATGGTTTATTATTTTGTGCCATGGCTGGTTATAATCCACAGGAGGCTGTTCCTTTTTGGAAAAGAATGGCTGCTGCAAGTGCGGCATCTGGCAATCAAAAGCCACCAGAGTTTTTATCTACACATCCATCAGATGAAAGCCGTATAGCAAGAATAGAAGGGTATATGCCCGAAGCACTTGGATATTATAAACCAATTGGAAAATAAGATTTACAAAAAATATATAATTAAAACGCCGCTTGAAAAAGTGGCGTTTTAATTTGGTTTATTTATGAGCAATTACTTTTTCATTCCTTCTAACAATAGCATAATCTTATCCAACTTTTCTGTTTCTATTTTACTCAAATGAAGTTGTAAAGCTTCTATTTCTTTTTTAGCTTCTAAGTTGGTATGGTAGTCATTATCGGCTTGTATTCTATCCCTTTGGCTTTGCCTATTTTGCGACATCATTATTATTGGTGCAGCATATGCAGCTTGTGTAGAAAAAATAAGATTGAGTAAAATAAATGGGTATGGATCCCAATGTCGTACAAATGCTATGATATTTAGTGTCATCCATATTAAAACAATAATCGTTTGCCAAACAATAAACTTCCAAGAGCCCATACCTGTTGCAATACGATCAGAAAGACGCTGACCAAATGTGGAAGACTCTATATGTTTTTCGTGCCAATTTTTTTGTGCCATGATTTTGTTTTTTGTTAATCGTAATTTGTTATAAATATAATCCAAAAATTTCATGGATTAAATTTTGATTACCGAACATAATAAAAGCTCCATTTCCCGGAGCTTTTATTTAGTTTTTAAACATCACCAACAAATCGGCTAGTTTTTGCTTCAAATTTTTTCTATGAATAATAAAATCAAGGAAACCATGTTCCAACAAAAATTCGCTTCGCTGAAATCCTTCTGGTAAATCTCTTTTAATGGTTTCTTTTATAACACGTGGCCCTGCAAAGCCAATAAGCGCACCAGGTTCACCACATATTACATCGCCAAGCATGGCAAATGATGCGGTAGTGCCACCAAAAGTAGGATCGGTACACAAAGAAATATAAGGTACTTTTGCTTCTGCCAATAAATACAATTTACCCGATGTTTTGGCCAATTGCATCAATGAAAATGCACTCTCCATCATACGTGCACCACCACTTTTATTGATAATCATAAATGGAATACGATGCTCTATGCAATAATCACATGCCCTACAAATTTTTTCGCCCATTACACTTCCAAGGCTGCCGCCTATAAATTCAAAATCCATACAAGCTACTACAAAGTCATGTGCATCAACTTTGCCGTGTGCCACCGTAATAGAATCGTGAATGTCTGTTTTTTTGTAAGTGTCTTCAAGCCTTTTGCCATAAGGTTTTAAATCTACAAAACCCAACATATCTTTCGATTTTATATTGGCAAAAAGCTCTTGGTATTCGTTGTTGTCAAATAATATCTCAAAATATTCTGCGCTTCCAATTCTGTGATGATACTCACATTTAGGACAAACAAAATAATGCTCTTCCAATTCTGAAATTGTACAAGTGTATTTACATTCGGGGCATTTTTCCCACAAGCCATCAGGTGCGTCTTTCTTATCTTTTGTAGAAGTAAGTATCCCTTTTTTTATGCGCTTAAACCAACTTGTTTTTAAGTGAGTAGCACCATTATCTTCCCCAGTTATGCTTGCTTCAAAATCTTCTTCTTTTTTCATCTAAAAATTATTAGTATCAAAAAAAATATTTTATTTACTCAATAAAGATTATGCGTTTCTATTAATACAATTCAAATCTTCAAAAGCAACTTCCAATCTTTTCATAAAAGTTTCTTCTCCTTTACGCAACCATACACGAGGATCGTAATGTTTTTTATTTGGCGAATCTGCTCCCTCAGGATTTCCCAATTGTCCCTGTAAATAGCCTTCATTCTTTTTATAGTTTTCTAAAATACCTTCCCAAAATGCCCATTGCAAATCAGTATCAATATTCATTTTTATAGCACCGTAACTTATGGCTTCTCTTATTTGATTTTGCGGAGAGCCGCTGCCACCATGAAAAACAAAGTACACAGGTTTTGGACCAGTCTTTAGTTCACGCTCAATGTAATCCTGACTATTTTTTAAAATAATGGGTGTTAATTGCACATTGCCGGATTTGTAAACGCCATGAACATTTCCAAAAGCGGCAGCTACAGTAAACAATTTTCCAACCTTACTCAATTCGGTATAAGAATATGCCACATGCTCGGGTTGAGTATATAATTTAGCATTGTCTATATCGCTATTATCCACACCATCTTCTTCACCACCAGTTACACCCAATTCTATTTCTATACTCATGCCTAATGGCGCCATGCGCTTATAAAATTCTACTGAAGTGGCTATGTTTTCTTCAATAGGTTCTTCCGATAAATCCAACATGTGCGAACTAAATAGCGGCTGACCTTTTTCTTTATAAAACTGCTCTCCAGCATCTATTAATCCACTCACCCAAGGCAACCACTTTTTAGATGCATGATCGGTATGCAATACTACAGGCACACCATAATACTTAGCCACATTATGTATGTGTAATGCACCAGATACACCACCAGCAATATTGGCTTGCAATTTATCGTTTGGCATTCCTTTGCCAGCTATAAACTGCGCACCTCCATTAGAAAATTGTATGATAACCGGCGAATTTACTTTTGCCGCTGCTTCTAAAGTTGCATTAATTGTATTTGTGCCAATAGTATTTACTGCTGGCAATGCAAATTGATTGTCTTTTGCATCATTGTACAAGGCTTCTAGTGATGTACCATATAAAACGCCTGATCCGTATTTACTCATAAGTTGTTTTTTGCAAAAGTAAGAAATGGATGGCGTAATAATGTCACATGGCTATATTTAAAATTGTTGCAAGAGATGACACATCTCATAATTGAATTTTGATTTAAAAATTACTTTCAAAGAGGTGTTAACCCTAATTTAAATGCCTTTTTTATGGAGTTTGACATTGCTCATGCAATTCTTTAAAATATGGAGCTGCATATAGCATTCTACTACCGTACCAACTAAACATTTCTCCATCAACTAATTTTATTATCGTGTTTGGGAAATATTCCTTCAATTCTACAATATGTTTTTCTTTAAAAGGGTAGGGCTCCGAGGATAGTAAAATAAGCTCGGGTTTATCGTTTTGTATTTCGCTTATCGTTTTTGTTGGATATCGGTTTTCTTGTTTGTATATATTTTCCAACCCAGCCTTTTCCATCATTGCAGAAATAAATGTATCGCCACCAACAGTTATATAAGGTTCTTTCCAAATTAAATATGCTGTTTTTATTTTTTTTGATGATGATATTTTGGTTTGTTCAAAAGCTACACCAATATTTTTGATGAGCTCGGTTGCTTCCATTTCTTTGGAAGTTAGTATCCCAATTTCTTTTATCATTTGTAAAGCATCATCATAGGTTTTTACATCGCAGATATACACAGGTAAAGTAGCGGCCAATGTTTCTATTTGGGCTTGTACATTTTCTTCTTTGTTGCACAAAATAAGATCTGGGGTTAACGAAATAACCTTTTCTACATTAATATTTTTTGTACCGCCAATACGTGTTTTATTTTTAAACCATGTTGGTGGATGAACGCAAAACTTTGTAATAGCAATAGTTTCAGCTTCTAGTTGTAGAAAATGTAGTAATTCGGTAATGGATGGAACCAAAGAGATAATTCGCTTGGGGGAAGAAATGGAGTGAATGAACATGTATAAAAATACAATAGTTCCCTAAAACAAAAAACTTCCACAATACTTTATTTTTTGTAAAAGATTGTGGAAGTAATACTTTGTAAATAACACACACACAGAAATGGTTTTTCAGCTCGGTTCTTAATACTTACTGGGTTTTTGTGTCAGTTAAATTATGTTCCGGTTTCAGTGTTTTGGTAGCTCTTAACTTTTTTAATGGTTTAGGGCATAAGCTAGATAAGAACTCTTTTGGTTTTTACAGGTTAAGATTCTTGTTTTTTGCTATCGTCGCTTTTTAGGGCATAAGCAAGATACTGGTTAACGTTTTTCATTTAAAACAAAACTAGGTCTTCGTTTTTTAGCTATCGTCGCTTTTTACAGCATAAGCAGGATACTGATTTGTCGGTTTTTTAAGTGACAAGCTTAGTTTTTGCTATCATCGCTTTTTACGGCATAAGCAGGATAATCGGTTTTGGTTTTTTCATTCGGTATTTAAAGATCTAAAGCGAAACAAATAAGGCAATGTTAGATTCTGTAAAACATATATCTTAATTTCGGTGTAAAGATGCAGCTCATTTAAATAATAAACAAGCGCAAAACTTCTCTATTATTGCAATGAAGTAAATACATCATTTTAAGTAATATTTCAAAAAGGGACTGTACTTACTACAAATGTATTATCGTAAAAATACTTACAGGTTATGCACATAATGTGCATAAAAAAAAGTGTCACATTTTTATTTAAATGCAACACTTTTAATGACTTATGTTAAAGGTATCTTTACAGCGTATTTAAGCAGATATTATTTTGATAAACTTTGTATGATATCATGCCTTGTAACGATATGATGAAAACCGCTTTCATCTTTGCTTAATGCTGCGCCATTTTCTTTTGTAATAAATGTGCTTAATCTTTCTACAGCAGTATCAAAAGCTACTAATGGATAAGGTTTTTCCATTACAGATTCTATAGTTTCATTTTTTATATCTCCATTGTTCAATATTTTATCGAATAATCCATGGGCAGAAATAGCACCTACATTTTCTTCGCCTACAAATACAGGAATATTTTCAATATCATATTTCTTCATCAAATCTATGGCTTCCAAAACTGTTTGTTGAGGTGAAACGGCAATTAGTTTTTGAGACCCACGCCCACTTACCAAATCTTTAAAAGTTTTTACGTCTAAAAATCCACGCTCCATCATCCACTGGTCGTTATACACTTTACCTACATACCTGCTACCATGGTCGTGAAAAATACAAACAACCACATCGTCTTTTTTAAGTTGATCTTTCAATTGTATTAAACCTTGTAAGCAACTACCACAGCTATATCCACCAAAAATACCTTCTTCTTTTGCAATACGCCTTGCCATTACTGCTCCATCTTTATCTGATACTTTTGTAAACTCATCTATGTATTGCATATCATAATTCTCTGGTACAAAATCTTCACCAAATCCTTCGCTTATGTATGGGTACACTTCTTTCTGGTCTAACTCGCCTGTTTCAAAATATTTTTTTAATAACGAGCCATAGCTGTCTATTGCCCACACTTTAATATTCGGATTTTTTTCTTTTAAATATTTACCGGTTCCAACAATAGTACCACCAGTACCTGTAGCTACCACAAGGTGTGTAACTTTTCCTTCTGTTTGTTCCCAAATTTCGGGCCCTGTTTGTTCGTAATGTGCCAATCTGTTGGCAAGGTTATCGTATTGGTTTACGTACCACGAGTTGGGCACTTCGGTAGCCAATCTTTTAGATACAGAGTAGTAGGAGCGTGGGTCTTCGGGTTCTACGTTGGTAGGGCATACAATTACTTCGGCACCTACCGCTTTTAAAATATCAGCTTTTTCTTTCGATTGTTTTTCGGTAGTTGTAAAAATACATTTGTATCCTTTTACACATGCGGCCAAAGCTAAGCCCATGCCTGTGTTCCCACTGGTGCCTTCTATAATTGTGCCACCTGGCTTTATTTTTCCTTCTTGCTCAGCTACTTCAAGCATTTTAAGGGCCATACGATCTTTTATAGAATTACCAGGGTTAAAGTATTCAACCTTTGCTAGCACAGTACAAGGCAAATCTTTGGTTATTTTATTTAGTTTAATGAGGGGAGTGTTTCCAATTGTTTCCAAGATGTTGTTCAACCACATATAGTATGTTTTTTAGGCGGCAAAGGTAATAATTATTGAACTCTAATTTGCTAATCAGTTTGCTTACTCATTGTAGTACGAATTCTAGGTAATTATAAAACAACAAACTACAGCATGGTAATTTGAAAGGGTTGATCTTTGTTTTAACAAAAAAGAGATTTGATATCCAATATTACAAGATAAAACCAAGTGCTTTAAAATCCAATATCGAGTGCAAAGACTGAGTAATAAAATTTTTATTATCCCCGCGCCACAAACGAATAAAAGAGCCCCTTTCTAGGGGCTTTTTTAGTAACTATAATTGTTTAAAGAGCCTTTACATAAATTTACAACCAGTAGTAAGATTTCTAAGTTATTTTAAAACACTAAACTACAAGTGGCTAAATTGTATAGCTGCATCTTTGTATCATTAAAAGAGAGATTTAATATCCAATATCTAAAGAAAAACTAACTGCTTTAAAATCCAACTTTTTGTGAGAAGGCAATCTTCTTTGCTGAACCACACATGAAGTTAAAAAACCCCTTTCGAGGGGTTTTTGTAGTATATATACTACAAACTATTTTTTATATATGCTACATTTTGCAGCCAAAATGTAAACTATTTTTGAACCATCCAATAAGATATAAGGGGTTATAACTTTTAATTGGAGACTAATTGTTGATTTGATTATAAATGCCTCCTGCAATAGGAGGCATTTTGTTTTAGTGCATCTTGATAGTGAGTAAGAAGTGTTAGCTTGTTTAAAGCTGTTTTATACTATAAAGTCTCTAATGAAAGGTGACACCTCTGGAACGATTTCACAATTTAATTCACCCTTTTATTTTAATACCTCTAATGCTTTCTTAATATATTTATCATCTGCGTTAATGGCTTCAAAATAACCTTCACTTTTAAACAATTGGCGAGCAATGGCTGATTTGAGTACGCCTTGTATAAATGTTTTTTCTTTTGCTGTAATATTATTTATTTGTATAGAATCAATTGCAGCAAGGGTTTCAAAGTATTTCCAATCGTTATCTGATAATGTATAAGTCTTTATAAATTGTGGTGCAGTTTTATATTGTGCTAATGATTCTTTGTGTTGTTTAAAATATTTGTAGCCAAAATCTTCGAGTGTGCCTTTTGTATATATTTTTTCAGAAATACTTCCTACTCTGCCTGTATCGGCAGCTACAAAATAATCGGGGCTAATGCCACCACCGCCAAATAGTTTTTTACCAGCTTGCGATTTATATAATTTTGTTGTATCGTTTTTTACAGAATCTGATGTAATTGTTTCTCCATCGGTAAAACGTTTTGTAATATCTGCGTAGTAAGAACTTTTTCCATTTTTGTAGGAGCGCTGAATGCTTCTGCCAATGGGTGTGTAGTATCGTGCTACTGTTAGGCGTAGTGCGCTACGATCGCTAAGGTCGTATTGCTCTTGCACCAAACCTTTGCCAAAGCTGCGTCTGCCAATTATAGTGGCTCTATCCCAATCTTGCAAAGCGCCCATTAAAACCTCGCTTGCACTTGCACTGCCTTCATCTGATAATACAACTACTTTGCCTGTTTCAAATTGCCCTTCTCTGCGGCAGCGATATTCTTTTTTGGGGGTATGCAATCCTTCGGTGTAGGTTATTAATTTATCGCCAGATAATAATTCGTCTGCTATTTCTGTAGCTTCATCTAACACGCCACCACCGTTGCCTCTAAGATCGAGCACTAGTTTTTGCATGTTCATTTTTTTTAGCGAAAGCAAGGCATTCATAAATTCTTTGTATGTTTCGGAGCTAAACTTATTTAGTCTGATATACCCAGTAGTGCTGTCTAGCATGTAATAAGCATCGAGGCTTGCAATGGGTATTGTGCCTCTGTCAACATCTGTTACAATGGTTTTGCCGCTGCGCAAAATGGTCAGTTTTATTTTGCTTTGTTGAGGGCCACGCAAAATTTTTCTTATTCTTTCGGTAGAAATGTTATTACCAGAAAGTGCGCTATCACCTGCTTTTAAAATAATATCGCCTGTTTGTATACCTGCTTTTTCTGAGGGTCCTTCTGATACAACGTGTATTACATTTAAACTATCGTCTATAATATTAAACTCGATGCCAATGCCATAAAAACTTCCTTTTATTTCGTCGTTTATTTGTTCTAAATCTTTTGCAGGTATATAAATAGTGTGAGGGTCTAACTTGCTTAGAACGGCTTGTATGGCAGTATCTGTAAGCACTTTCATGTTTACTTCGTCTACATAACGGGTATTGAGCAAGTCGGTAATTTCTTGAAGAGTAGAGCGATTTTCCATGGAGAAAAATTTACGCCCGGGCATAGAATCTCGCATTTTGTAACCCATAAACATACCAATGATGGTGGTAATACTAAAGAGTAGGGGAAGCCAAATGTTTAATTTTTTAGTGCTCATATCGTTGTGTTGTGCTGCTGCAAATTTTTAAGAGAAAAATAATGAAAGTGCTAGTGATGAGTAAAGATATACTGATGAAGGGCTGCGGGATGGAAGCGAAAATCCTTTTGTGAGGTACGAACAAAAGACCTGCCTGCCGACAGGCAGGTTGGAAGCGGGCAGCGAACAAATGCTTAGGAAAGTTCTTTTGCTAACAGCCCCTAAAAAATTATACCCTTCCATCTCTTATCTCATTTACCACATCAGGGTCTAACAAGGTTGTAGTGTCTCCCAAATTTTCTGTTTGCCCTTCTGCAATTTTTCTTAAA
>JAYTLA010000138.1:0-18227 GCA_043729825.1 Ferruginibacter sp. | reverse complement strand
AAACCCCTTGTTATGCGAAGTCACGCCAATCAAATTTTTGTCAATCAAATTTTTGCTTGCAAAAAATTGATTGGCGATTTAAGTTGCACAATCATTCTCTGTAATCATCAGTTTTATCAGTAAATATCAGTTTCAATTCTCGGTTAATATCTTGTTAATATCAGTTTATATCAGTTTTTCAGGCTTTCTATTTTTTAAAATCGTTTGTCAAGAAAAGTCTTTTGTGTGTGCCTTCCATTCCAAAGTTCAACATTAAAAGCACTTCTTTGTCTGTAAGTAAAAGTTGATTTTTTGAAACTACTTCAGTTTGTTTGTCAAATTCAGTTTCAAAGTTTGTAACTTTTAGAATTACCAAATTATTTACAACCAAATCTGCAATTAATTTTCCAACTTCTTTGTCTTTGTATAAAACTGAAAACTGTTTTTATTTTTAACTTTCAAGCCTAAACTTTCCAACTCAATGGCCAAAGCGTTTTTATAAACTGAATTGTCAAGCCCAAAGGGTAGGGCATTACAAATGGTATAAAAACCTTGCAAAATTATTTTAGTTATGTCAGCATGTAAATATTCCATAAAAAATTTCGCTTATTTCTCAAACGGTAAATATCTTGTCTTATCTGTAGTATCAGTCTTGCTCGCTGTTTAAAAGTCTGTCCAATAAATATTACGAAGCAAAGTTTCTAAACGAAAAAGAAGCAGCTATAAAACATAATTTTCACAAGGGAATGACTATAAAAGAAGGTTGCGAAAAAAGTTTCGTACAACGGATAGGGCTTGGCGAAGTTTGGGCATTTGAAAAACGTCTGCCCGGAACCACTGCCCAATATTGTTACTAAAGATGAAGATAAGAACAAAAAGCTAAATTGAAAAACTTCTGCCCGAACCAAAGCCCAATAGCGAACCAATGCTAATGGGTATTGCTTCTGCCCCAATATTGCAAAACCCCTTGTTGGTGGCAGGTTTTGTCAATACGTAATAATAATATTGGGTGTATTGTAGTAGATATTATTCTGTGTTCCTTGGATAATGTAAGGATAATATACTTTTGTACCAATCATATTATTGTCTGTAATTGTAATTTGGAAAGCTGTCCAACCAGCCTGAAATGTCCCTGACGCATATGTACTACCTGAACACAAACCAGTACTTACAACTGCTGTGCCACCAGCATTAAATGAAGTTCCATTACACTTTACAACTTCAAATGTGATTTGTTTTGAAGAGGTGTTAATGCTAATAGCTCTTGCTTTAATTATGCCTTCGCCAAATATTGTGCAATTAGGGTTTGTACCGACTGTTGCACAATTACTAAATGTTCCAATCGCAGGAACTACAGTTGGTGTTCCACCACCATTGGGAACCCCTGTTCCAGTGGTGATTATAGCGTTAGAACCTGATGTTGCATCTGAGATTATAATAATATTTCCACTGTAGGATTGAGCATTTTGTGGGGAGAAGTAAATTGTCACATTTACAGAGCTTCCTGCTTGTACAATGGTATTAAAACCTCCAGACGAAAATCCTTGAGGCATATTAAGTGAGGCAATTGTTAACTGCGTATTTCCTGTATTTGTGATTGTTAATATTCTTGATGCAGTCTGTCCTAATGTCAAATTTCCGAAAGCAAGATTTCCTGTTAGCGATATAATTTTTGTTTGTGTATTTTGTTGAACCCCAGTACCAGTTGCTTGGACATTTATTAAATTATTTGAGGCATTTGAACTTATTGTCAAATTTCTGCTAACATACCCTATTAATGAAGGATTTAAAGTGATGGTTACGTTGACTGTTGAATTAGCTGTAATTGTACCACTACTCCAATTTGTAGAGAAAGGTGATGTTATTGAAGCAGCGGAAACATTAATATTTGAGCTTCCGTTATTTTTTAATTGTATAGTTTTTGTTGATGTTGTATTTAAACTAACATTGCCAAAATCAAGGCTACCTAGTACCTCCAAGTTGCCGCTATTTGTATGAAATTCATCGTAAGTCATATGGGCTTCTGTAGCTTTCTGTAGAAACCAATTGTAATCTACCCAACAGTATCCATCATCTTTCCAATTCTTGCCCCAGCTATTTAAAAGTTTAAAAGCATTTTTTGCATCATCGTAGCCAACTAATAATATGCAGTGTCCTCCTATAATACTTGTGTTATTTTCTTTCCAAATAAACGTTCCCCAAGTAAATAATGGGTCTTTTTCAAACTCTTTATCAATTGTAATTCCAGCTATAATAGGTTGCATTTGGCTAATTGCGTTCTTCATTTCGGTTAGTACATTTGGATTATTCTGAATCTTAAATTGAACCCATTCTCTAATTTTATTTTTTACCGCACTTGCTTTAATTGTATTGTTTGGCAAATTTGTACAATTATTTTTATCAAACGGAAATTCAGCTTCTGTACAAACTCCATCTGTTTTTAAAAAATTTAAAGCTTTTTTAAGATTTGTCCCTTTTTGACAACTACCTGCATCTTTATTCTGATTGTAAATGAATGAAGGAGACATTATTTTGTCATCTCCATTATAATTATATCCATATTCTAATCTTTCGTGAAATGATTTAAGGGTTGCCAAACAAAATCCTACGCAACCATATTGTGGGTCTTGATTCCGTATTGGTGGCATAAAACTTGTCAAGTCATAACTTGGTGGCAAACTTCCACCTCCTAATGGCATTTGATAATAGGGTGAATTTGCATCGGGAGTATATATGTATCCCGTACCTTTTGTTTCGTTATTAATGTCATCATTATTTATAGTTTTTTTACAACCAAAAAAACATAAGACAAAAAGCGATGCAAAAATTATTTTAAATAATTGTTTACGCATAATTAGAAATTTTTAATGTTAAAAAGTTAGTTTCTTTCTAGTTTAGTAAAAATGAATTTCGTTTTAAGGGTTGCGATAAACTTGCCACCAACACAATATTACACGCAACTCCCCAATTTTCCAAATTTTAAATTATTAGTAATCAAATTTTTAATAACTGCAATTTTAGATTGTTTTAGAAATGCTAAAATTGTTTTGAGGTTCAATTGTAAATTTTTGGGGTTTCGCCAATCAACCTAAATAACTATCATTATGTATTAAAAATCAGCAAAGTAGTATTTCGTATAAAATATTGTTTAATATGTTGGGTTGCACAAATTTTATTTTTTATCACTTATATTTTTTTATGTTCAATTTGTAAGTTTTTAGTCTTTAATAATCAATTAACTAGTGATTCGTATAAAATATTGTTTAATGCGTATTTGTTCATTTTTGATTTGCCATTTTTTATGTACTTTTTACAAAAAAAAGCATTCCGCTTCCACCAGTTGCTCAGTCATATTCTTCTGCTGAGCATAGCCCGCCTAGCAGCGGCACCGAGTATATGTGTGCAAGCGCAGCGCAGCATACATATACGAAGGTACAGCGTATAGGCGGATACCAATGTTTGGCTTTGTATGGTTGCACATGCTCCAAAGGTGCACAATCATTCTTTCTAAAAGATTATTTTAAATACAAAAGAATATCTGCCAAACTAACCGCCGATTTTTTATCATCGATTTCTACTACAATTAAATAACCTTTTGTGGCGCCAGTGTTTTGTATGGCGTTGGCAAGGAGTAGCTGATCGCTAGTATGGAGCAAGCCTGTTTTATTGTTCCAAATTTCTTTTGTGCACAGGCAGCCTGCGGTGGGCGTGTATGGGAAATACGTATTTTTTTTGTAGTAATTAATATCTACTGTAGTGCCATGTGCAATAATTTCGGTGCGGCCTGCTTTGCCAGCGTAAAATGTGCCGTACATGGGTTGGTAGTTTTTGAAATTATCGGGCAATAAATTTTGGTAATCTTGCAGGCTCCAAGTGGTATCTATTTTTTTTTCATCGATGATAATACCATCGTACTCGTGCGGCATTGCCAATTGTATATTTGTAGTAGGGCCTATAAAATAATTGCTAGAGGTATCAAAACCTGTAATGCGAAAAATGCCCTGCGGCGTATTGCCATTGCTTATGTAACCTGGCATATTGCTGACGCTGCGTGCTAGTTGGCCTACGGCAAAATATTTTCCATCTGCGTTTTTTACAAAACTTCCATCTGTATGGCGTACCATGGCAATGCCTGGGTAGTTTCTATCTTTTCGCTGGAAACTAAAAACCAGCATTTGATCTGGTAAATAATTTTTATCGAAAAATGTTTTTATAGATGGGGTAGTGGTTTTTTTATTCCAATTGTTTAATTGATTGCTGAGTTCGAAAAGGATGGCATTGTCGGGGTCTTTTTTTAATTCGGTTTGGGTTTGTGCTAGCATTGTTTTTACATCGGCAGCTGTGGCAGTGGGCAGCAAATAATTTGCTGCCATGGCCATAAGTTTATAATCATCTGTGGCTGTTAAGAAAATTGTTTTTACTTGGGCTACATATTTTTTTGGATAATCGCTATAGATAAGATTGAGAAATGCTTTTTTGCCATCATTGCTACTGTTGTTTATTTTTTTTGCAACGTTATCTATTGCTGCACTTACTGCTGTCGTTTTGTATTGTATGAGACCAATATGGTAAAATACATTGCTCCAATTTTCTTCGGTTGTAGAATCGAGCGGTAGCCGTAAAGTTTTATCGATACTGGTTTTTATTTTGTTGTAAAATTTATTCCTATTTTCGGCTAAGGCATCTTTAAAAAAAGCTGGTTTAATTTGTGCCTGTACAAAAAATGCTGCACCAAAAATGAATGCACAAAATAATATGCTTGCTTTTTTACTGAACATTGGTATGTAGAAATGCAATGGTTTTATCGAAAGTATCGTTGAGGCTTGCACCAAGGTAGGCATGACCTTCTAATGGGTAAAGCACATATTGATTGACAATACTATTTTGCGCAAGCTTTGTTATAAGCCTTGTAGATTGTGTAGGGCGTACCAACGAGTCTGCACCGCCATGAAAAATAATAGTTGGTGCACTTATACTGCTTACATAATTTATTGGGCTCGACGAATTATACATAGTAGGAAACAATGCTGGCGTACCAAATGGATTGCCTGTAACTATAAATGCAATACTAGTTGGTGTAACAAATGTAGATGCTGGGTTTGTGTACATATCTGGCATGTCGGTAGGGCCGTACAAATCTACTACTGCTTTTATTTTTGGCGTAGCATATTTGTATGCCTGTAATAATGCTAAATGAGCACCTGCACTTGCACCAAGCAAAACAAATTTATCGGAAATAATATAGTCAGCTCTTTTGCTGTTTATAAAATCGGTAACGGCTTTTACATCTAACTCTTGTGCAGGAAAAGGAATAGAATTGGCTACCGAAGTAAGTCTATAATTAATATTAAAAAATGCATAATCTGGCAAGCGGGCTTTTAAGATTTCTACATAGGCTGCCATATCGCTTTTATCACCAAGGCTCCAACCACCGCCGTGTATTACAATCATTACTTTAGTAGTTGTAGTAGTTCTATTGGCAGGTAAAAATACATCCATTTTTTGCAAGGCATCTGTACCATAGGCTACATTGGTAAGTGAGCTAGATGCAATGCCTATAGGCGGCTGTACTATAGGAGGTGCAACGGGGTCAACATTGCTTTTTTTGCAAGAAAATAATAGTACCGTGATAGCAGTGTAAATTAATATGCGAAGCTTCATGAGTAAGATTTTTAAGCAATTTAATGATAAAAATGCTAAGGTGAAAATTAATAATTTTTTAGGGAAATATTATGGCTTTAGATAATGAAAAGGTAGTTTCTGTTATTTGCGTGTTCTTTTCTGGAATTTTATCCCATCTTCAATGTTGGGTAATTTACCAAAAAAATCTTCTAGCTTTTTGCTTGAACTTTTTTTAGTATCAATTAGTTTTCTTACTTTTTTTGCTGAAGTGCCTTTTGGTATTACAATAATCATAACGTTTATTTTACTGAGTAAATATAATATACATTCAATTAAATATCTTCTCCATTTTCATGCTCTTTCCCTATCATATCTATCATTTTATTTTGAGATTGGTAATAATTTATTTTTATGATTTTCCTAAGTGCAAATGATAGCCGCATACAAAATATATGAGAGGGGATATAAATGGTAAAAGCAATAAGTAAATAATAAAAAACATTGCCATTACCCTCAGATGCTCTCTCGTTGAGTAAAGAAAAAACAAATCCTACATAACAAATAAAAATGCCTAAAAAAACTATTGAAGAAAAAATAAAGAGTAAACTAAATGCACTATCATTTCTATGTGTAAGCTCCTTGTCTGGATATTTGTTTGCAACTAAATTAAAACATTTTAATTGGAATATTCCTATCAAAAGAAAAGCTATTATTGTAATTAATGGCATAGGATCTAAGACTGAATCATATTCTTTTAATAGATACAATTTTGCCAAAGCCGTAAGAATTATGGCAGCCATGCCAAAAGAAATACAAAATAAAAAAATGCAAACTATTTTTAGTTTTAATAAATTATTTTGCTCCATTTTTTCATGTATCTTATTTTAAAACATTATTTCAAATTCAACTTTATCTGCAATTCTTCAAATTGCTTATCATTTATCGTACTCGGCGCATCTATCATTACATCTCTACCACTATTGTTTTTAGGGAAAGCTATAAAATCTCTAATGCTTTCGCTACCGCCGAGTATGCTGCACAATCTATCAAAACCAAATGCAATACCACCATGCGGCGGGGCACCATATTCAAACGCACCTAGCAAGAAACCAAATTTATGTTGCTGCTCTGCATCATCCATACCAAGGGCGGCAAACATTTTTTGTTGTAATTCTTTTTGATAAATACGAATACTACCACCACCAATTTCATTGCCATTAAGCACCATATCGTATGCATTTGCTTTTATATTTGCATATGGGTGTTTAAGATAATCCTCAGCATTTTCTATTTTCGGGTTGTTGTTTATCATCGTATTGATATCGCTCGGCTTAGGCGATGTAAAGGGATGATGCCTTGCTACCCATCTGCCTGTCCCGCCAGATGCGGGATTGTCTTCTTCTGCATATTCAAACAATGGAAAATCCACTACCCAAAGCAATTTAAAATCATCTGCCTTGCGCATACCAAGTGTTGTGCCCATGTGCATACGTAAGTCGCTTGTGGCTTTTCTAGTTTTTTCTTCTGTGCCTGCCAATATCAAAATTAAATCTCCTGCTACTGCATTACAAGTGGCTGCTATATTTTTTAATTGTTCTTCTGTATAAAATTTATCGATACTACTTTTAAAAGTACCATCAGTATTACATTTTATAAACGCTAACCCTTTCATGCCTATCTGTGGGCGCTTCACCCATTCTACCAATTCATCTGTTTGTTTGCGGCTGTAATCGCTACAATTGGGAACACAAATGGCCACTACAGTTTCAGCATCATTAAACACAGCAAAGTCACTTTTTAGTACCTCACCTAAATCCTCTCCAAAGGAGAGGACTTTGGAGTCCGAAAAATTTTGAGCGCCTGATTCTGTAGCAAGGTTCACAACTCCCTCTCCTTTGGAGAGGGGCAGGGGTGAGGTAAATGCATGCGAAGGAAATTTTAAATTGCACAACTTCATACCAAAACGAATATCTGGTTTGTCGTTTCCATAAGTCCACATGGCTTCTTCCCAAGTCATTCTTTCAATTACTTCTGTGTAGTCTATATTTTTTACATCTTTAAAAATACGACGCACCAATCCTTCAAACATTTGTAAAATATCTTCTTGCTCCACAAAGCACATTTCACAATCTATTTGTGTAAACTCTGGTTGCCTATCTGCACGCAGATCTTCATCTCTAAAACATTTTACAATTTGGTAGTAGCGGTCATACCCACTCACCATCAGTAATTGCTTAAATGTTTGTGGAGATTGTGGCAATGCATAAAATTGTCCTGCATTCATGCGGCTAGGCACTACAAAATCTCTTGCACCTTCTGGCGTACTTTTTATAAGAAAAGGTGTTTCAATATCCATAAAATTATTTTCGTGCAAATAATTTCTGGTACTTCTACCTACGGCATATCTCAATTCTAAATTCTTTTTTACGGCGTTTCTCCTAAGGTCTAAAAAACGATATTTCATGCGCAGCTCATCGCCACCATCGGTATCATCTTTTATGGTAAATGGCGGCGTTATCGATTTATTTAAAATAGAAAAACTACTCACTTCTATTTCTATTTCACCAGTAGGAATTTCCATATTTTTATTGCTCCTTTCTCTCACTATGCCTTTGGCTTGTATCACATACTCACGCCCAAGTGGGTTGGCATCTAGCTCTGTATTCAAGTTTTCGTTAAACAACAATTGTGTAATACCATACCTATCCCTTAAATCTACAAAAGTAATGCTGCCAAATTTACGGTCTATTTGTACCCAACCAGCAAGGGTAACTTCGGTATTAATATCGGCCATTCTTAGCTGGCCACAAGTGTGTGAGCGAAACATAAAGTGTGCAATTTTGTAGCGAAGATAAGGCTATAGTCGTTTTTGAAGAAATTGCATATATAGTTGAGTTGTAAATACAGTATTGATAGGCATTTGGGGCTGTCAGCTTCAACTCGAATTTCGGCTTTAGTCCGGTCTCCTTCGCTGTTCCGTGCGTATATGTATGCGTATGCCTAGCGGCACGCATACATATACGCACATCGCTCAGTCCACCGCAGCTGGTGGGCGGGAGGAATTCTATTTGGCTTTTATTGGTGGAGGAGATTATGTATTACTTTTTATACATAGCATAGGTGCTAGGTATTTGAGTTGTTGTATCCCACAAAAATCCACAATTACAATTCTTTGGCAGTAATGTTTTAATGTTTTCTATTTTTTTATCTACATCCTTAATTTCTTTTGCATTCTTCACATCTTCTATTTTCGCATCTACACCCAAATTAGAAATTTCTCTTTTCAAATCTTGCTTAGAAATTTCTGATGGACTTAAATTTATTTTTTGTTTTAAACTAGAAACAAAACCCTCTTTTGCAAAAACCAATTTATCATCTTTTTCTCTATAGCTTATTATAAAGCAACTTACATTTTGTGGTAATTTCATTGGCTCAGCTGTACTTCCAAAAATATATTCATTCCCATTTTTCACATCAGCAGCATCAACAAATACTTTTAAAGAAGGTATTACTAAGCTCACTTTGTAAGGCTCTTTACTTTCATCATTTATTTTAACTATTAGTTCACTTTCTTTACAAGCATCATACTCTTTTAATAAGTAATCTATATTATACCAACCAACAGTTTCAATTTCTATAGTATAAAAATTAGACGTTATTGTAGGTGTTGTATAAAAACTATTTGAATCTATCTTAACATTTTGCAACTCTAGTGTTCGTTCAAAATCATAATACTTCACTTGCTCTAGCGATAATTTATTTCTTATTTTTTTTAAATCACTCACTGAGTTATCATATAATTCACAACTGTCACAACATGTTTTGTAATTGTTAAAAGGCTTAGGATTTTTATCAGTTTCGGCTTTTATATACGCATACAAACTATCTAGTATTTGGTCATTAAGATTAGGAAATGCAGACATTAAAGTTGGAGCCCATGTTTGAGAAAGACAAATACCATAAGCATCTTTATGAATTATTTTTGCAGGGTTTCTTGTAAAATCATAGAGCCATTTTTTAGGCCTTCGGTAAGTAATACCCAACAAACTAGGCCCAGTATAATCTTTATCCATTTTGTGACAATTGCTACAATTTGCTTTAAACAATTGCTCTCCTACACCAATCTTTTTTATGGTTTCGTCTTCGGGTAGTGGTATAGGGTTTTGCCAATCTATTTTTCCATTATCTAATGCTACTCCTTTATAAACTTGCATATCTGTGTTAAAAGTTTCTGTAGGCACTAAAACTTTTAATGGTTTTTTTATCTGTAGACTTGTACCTTCTGCCGCATTGATGTAAATCATACCTGCACTACTTAGCGGCTTATTGCCAGCCATAGTAGTTAAACCTGCTAGGAAAATATCAGCTAAATTTATTGCTTCTTTTATTTCTAGCTTCACCATATTGCTAGCACCCTGCAAGCTCCCCATGGGTATTTTAATAATACATCCACTTGCTGTTATCAAAGTGGTATCTTTTGTTATATCAATATCAAAAAATTGTTGCTTTAAATTGCTATCATTTAAAACAGAGTTTTTATTTGGATTTGATTTATTGGTACAAGAAAATAAAATGGAACAAACTAATATTGGTAAAAAAGTACGCATGCTCATAGCAGATTTATTTATTTGAAACTGAAATTTATTTACGAGTTTTTTAGATCTTTATCACATGTACATTACATAAGCTGTACGTTGATAATTAATTATTTGTAACACTATAAAAGCAATTAATCACATAAGCATCACATAAGAAAATATTTTTATCAATTCCCTTCCACAATCCTCACCTCCTCCTCACTCAACCCATACAATGCATATACCATTTTATCAATAGCCGCATCTGTAGCATCTATTTCATTTTTTATAACAAGGGCTTTTTGTTTTTCTTGCTCAAAAAAACTAAGCCACTCACTTTCTTGTGCAAGCGTAAGTTTTATCTTTTGCTTGCTTAACTCCTTACTAAAATCGGTAAACGAAAGGTTGTACCATTTTTCTAACTTGGTATTTATATTTATTGTTTCAAATTTTGCTTGTAATAAATTTACAAATTGCTTTGTAGCTTCTTGTAATTCTTTATTTTTAGAAAGCATTCGCTTTGCAGTTTCTATGAATGGTTGTTGGTTTTCAGTAGAAACATTTGGCACTGGTAAGTTTTTTAGTTCATTAACCTTAATTTTAGGAAATAAGTCATCTTCTTCAGAATAAAATTTTCTGAAATAAAATCCATAAAGCCTTGAATTAATAAGACATAAATAAAATTCTAACTTTTCATTTTGATCTTGATAATTTGTACAAACATATAAAGATTGATCAGCAAAGTATTTTTCAGTATCTAAAAAAGCAAAAAAATAGTCGCTTATAACTTGCCTAATAAGAATTTTTGGCTGTTCAAAGTAATGATCACTTTTAGGTGACATTAACCATTTTCCCCAATTGATATAACTTTCCTCCCATTTAATGGAAAACCTATTTACTCCTTTACCTTTTATTTCTTTTTTATGAAATTGACTTTGAGATTTAGATGAATGATAAATCCTATTCTCTACATCTTGGCTATTTAAAGGTTCTCCATTTAGGTTTGTGCCATAGCCAACTTGATAAGGTTTAAATCCATTTGAGATATCAAGTTTATCTTTTAGTTTGAACTTACTTGAATTCATTTTCTTAACTATTTTATCAATATCATTATTAGGGGCAAATGACATTAAATAGTTTTGGTTTGCTTTCCATTCACCCTGGTCATAAGGATATAAAAGTTCTAAATCTTGCCCAACCATAGAAGCTTGATTGTTTTCAGCACGACTATTTTTTGTGATTATTATAGATGTTTCAACATTAGCATCTTCAAATATAATTTTTCTATTAAAGTTAATGAGTTTACTTATTTGCGTTTCATCAATCAGTAATTCCCTAATTTTCGTTGCATATTTATTAGATAACCATGAATTTGGTATTATGTAACCTAAATATGAATTATATTTAAGTAATTTATTTAACCCTCGTTCAATAAATAAATAGTATGCTTCTGAATGGCCTATAACTGTTTTGTAAGAATTTCTAAAAAAAGTAATATCAGTATCTTTTAATTTAGCACCATACGGCGGATTCCCAATCACCACATCAAATCCACTACCATCAGCAGGCTGTTGAGAAAGGTAGTATTTTTCGTATTTATCAAAATCACTTTCTAAATCTTTTAAAAACCTACGAGCTATTTCTGTAAGCATTAATTGTACAGATATATTATTTTCTTTAGCTATTTTTTGCACATACTCGCCGTCAAAGTTAAGCAGTAAGTTTAGCCAATAAAAACCATCATGTTTTATGGTTTCATCACTAAAATCTAATATCCATTTTACATAGTCGTAAAAGTTTTTTATATTTTCGTTTGGATCGTATTGCTTTATTAATGCTAATTTATCTTTTGGTATTTGTGCTAATGGGTTTTTATAGCGCTCATAATGTTGTTTAATTTCAGCTATTAATTGTTCATTAAATGCTTCATCTTCTGTTGCCAGAGCAAGCGCATCTTCAAAACTTATATTTTTAGAAACTGCTTTGCTAAGAATTGTTTCTATAGCTACCCTTACGTTTTTATTATATTCTTTTAGCCTGTCGTCTATTTCCACCCTATCTTTAAACACATTTACAATAGTTAAAAATACTTGGCGCTTGTTTTTAAAAAATTGCGGAAACTCTTTCTCCCACACAAATGCTTTCTCTCCCGCCACCGCTTCATCATCTATTAAACTATTCCCACATTTTATATTGTTGTTTAAGCTATTTAGTTTTCTACCCTTGCGTGCTGTGCGCAACCATAGGCTTAGTTTGGCTATTTCCACACTTTCTTCATTGATGTCCACGCCAAATAAGTTGTTTTCTAAAATACTATTCTCCACATCAAATACAATGCTGCTGCCAGTAATATTTGCTTCTAGCTCACTTATAAATTTGTGTTCGGCTATTAAAAATTCTAACGCTTGGTTCAAAAATGCACCGCTACCACATGCAGGGTCTATGATGGTAATTTTTAATAACCAATCTCTATACACATGTAAATTGTCTAATAATATCTTTAAGGCTTTCTTTTTTTGCAGAGGGTGGTAATCTGCTTCTTCAATTTTTAGCTCCGCTTTTTTGTTTTTACAAAGTGTGCCTACGGTATTTTCTACAATGTATTTGGTAATATATTTTGGTGTGTAAAAAACACCATCTTTTTTTCGCTTACTATTTCCTTTGTCTGTTTGTAAAGTAGTTTGGTTAGAGGTTATTTCATTTTCAAGTTCTTCTATTTCTGTAAGCGAATGCTCAAAAATATGTCCCAATATATTTACATCTATTTCGCTATTGTAATCGTAATTGCTAAGGCTTAGCGTGGCTTCGTATAAAATACCATCGTCTATTAATACATTGTCCAACACTTCATCTGGCGCAAACAAGCCACCATTGTACGCAAAAATATCGTGTTGCTTTCCTTTGTGCCCAGTGTTTAAATAACCAAAGTACAATTTAAACCTTGCATACAGGGGTTGATATGCATCCATATCTTTTAGCGAATTCCATTGCTCTAATATTTTGCGTACACTGTTTGGCGGCACTAGCATTCTATCTTCTGCAAAAAATAAAAACAAAAAACGATCCAGCAGTTTTTGCGTTTTTTTAAAGAGCAATAATTTGTCTGTATGCGGATTTAGGTCTGCAATATTATTAAAGAGTGCTTTTCTAAAACCACTATATTCTTTGTATAAACGTTTAGTTACATTTTCTTCTACAGTTACACTTTCTATTTTTATGGAAGCGGCTAGGTTTTTAAAAATATTGTCTTTACCTAGGCAGAGAAAAAGCAGTTTAAAGTTTTCAAAATCTAGTTTAAACAAATCCCATTCTAAAAACTCAATAGCATTGTCAATATAAAACCTAAGTTTTTGAAAATTAGATGTAATAACGTACTTGCAATTGTCTTGATTATTTTTATACCCAAAAGCCTGTATTTCTATTTGGTTTAGGTTGATGGTATCTGTACCTTTCAATTCAATTATTGCCAATACTTTTTCTCCATCCACAATAGCACCATCAGCCTTCTTACTATCTTTTATATTTTTCAGTTCGGTTTTAAGGTTAAAATCAGGCTCGGGGTTTATAGTATAGCCCAATATTTTTACAAACAGTTCTCTTAAAAATCCCTCTTGAAATTCTTCTTCTTTGCTGGCAATAATATTTTTCTGAATGGTATTGTTTAAGAAATAGATTTTATACAAAACATATTGCTGCTCTAAAAGCTGTTTATCTTGCTCCGCTAAATATTTATTAAGTACCGATGTTTGAAATAATGGCATAAGTTATTTTGGCTGCTATTTATTAATGGTGAAGATACAAAATTGAATGTCATTTATTAATGCAAATTTTTTATTTTTACCCTATGAATTACCTTCTCCAAAAACTCCCTTCCTCCTCACACTACATCATGCTAGATGCAAAGCTGGTAGTAAAACTTACCAAGGATAATAACAAAAGAGTAATCTGCACCATTAACAAAACAGAAAAACTCCATGCGGCTATAATGCCAAAAAAAGATGGTGGACATTTTATAATATTTGGCTCTAGTATTTGCAAAAAATTAAAAATAAAAGTAGGAGAGGAGATAGAGGCGAGTTTTATAATAGACAAAACTGAATATCAATTTGCCATGCCAGAGGAACTAAAAGAAGTGTTGGATACAGATGAAGAAGCCAATAAAATATTTCATGCACTTACGGCAGGCAACCAACGTGGGCTTATTTATTTGCTAAGCCTTGTAAAAAGTAGCGATAAAAAAATAGAGCGAGCACTGAAAATTGCAGAAAGTATAAAAAGGGGTATTACAAAGCAGCAGTTGGTTTTGAAGAAATAAATAGTTTAATATTTATCGAAGATTTACCCACAAAAATTACAAAGGGCAATAAGTTTATTCTTTGTGTTACTTAGTGCGCTTTGTGGGATAATGCCTGAAGGGGATTAATTTTTAGGCAATGGCTTCTCTCATTATTTCCTCACCTAATTTATGTTTTTTTACTGCCCATAAATAATAGTATGCCAATATTACAATGCCTATTGTAAATGGAATAATGGCTAAATGTTTGTAAGTATAAGTATCAAAAAGAATTTTTGTATCAAAGCCTAAAAACTCGCTTACCATCCAATAAGAGTTGGCAGATATCCAAAAAGTAATGGCCACATTATGGCAGGTTTCGCTAATATAATGCCTATTGCGCCAGCTAATTACTACAGAAATTACCAGCGTAGGTATAATCATTAAAATGCCCAAGGGCTTCCAAAGCATACACCAGCTTATATCTTATAATAGCCAAAATACGATGTGTAAATTTTCCATTTTGCGATACTTGGCAGGAATGCTATACATTTGGTCGTTTTGCATACAGATAGTTTTTAGGTATAAAAGATAAAAATAAAAAAAATATTTTAATCTTTGGCAGCATCTTAAATTTGCGCAACGAATAATTAATAATTTGGACAATACTATTTTACTAAAAGCCTTTACGCATATGTGCCAAGCAAAAGCTATGGCTGCCATATACGAGGCTAACAGAACGATTTGCAAATATGTACACAGCACGAGTCGTGGGCACGAAGCCATACAATTGGCTACGGCTTATAACCTGCTACCATGCGATTATGTGAGCCCATATTACAGAGATGAAAGCATGATGCTAGGAATGGATTTTGAGCCATACACTATGATGCTACAATTGCTTGCCAAAGGCGAAGATATTTTTAGCGGTGGTAGAAGTTATTACAATCATCCGAATTATAGAGGAGAAGATAAGCCAACGATTATTCACCAAAGCAGTGCTACTGGTATGCAGGCTATTCCTACAACTGGTGTGGCGCAGGGGTTGAAGTACAAGGAGCAGTTGGTCCCGCAATTCTGCGGGAGCAGGGGGCAAAAAGAAGCAAGCAGTAGGCAGTTTGCAACCAGCAATAATCAATTGCAAACTGCCAATTGCCCACTGCCCACTGCCCACTGCCCACTGCCAATTGCCCTCTGCTCCCTCGGCGATGCTTCGGTGACAGAAGGGGAAGTAAGCGAAGCTTTTCAATTTGCTGCTCTACATCAATTGCCAATAATATTTTTGGTACAGGATAATGACTGGGGCATAAGTGTAACAGCAGCAGAAGCAAGAACAAGCAATGCATACGAATTTATAAAAGGATTTACAGGTATAAAAAGAATAAGTATAGATGGTGCAAATTTTATAGAGAGTTTTGAAACCATGCAAGATGTAATTGCAGATGTGCGGGAAAATTGTTGCCCGTATTTGGTGCATGCAAAAGTGCCACTGCTTGGTCATCACACAAGTGGTGTGCGAAAAGATTTTTATAGAGAAGAAAATGAATTAGCTAAGCAAGCGGAACAAGATCCGTTTATTCATTTACGGAAAACTTTATTGCAAAATAATATTTCTGAAAACGAATTATTACAAATAGAAAATGATGCATACAGTTTTATAAAAAATGAATTTGATAAAGCAGTAGCATCTCCAGAGCCGGATGCAACAACCGTTTCCAATCATGTTTTTGCGCCTACAAATATTACCGAAGAAAAAGGCGAACGCTCACCAGATGGCAATGAAAAAGTATTGATGGTGGATGCAGCATTGTTTGCAATAAGAGAAATAATGGAAGATTGCCCTGAAGCAGTTTTGTACGGGCAAGACGTAGGACGCAGGCTAGGCGGAGTTTTTAGAGAAGCTGCTACATTGGCAGAACAATTTGGTGACCATAGAGTTTTTAATACAGCCATACAAGAAGCATACATTATTGGAAGCACGGTTGGTATGAGTGCGGTGGGTGTAAAGCCTATTGTAGAAGTACAATTTGCAGATTATATTTATCCAGGGTTGAACCAATTGGTAACAGAAATTTCTAAAAGTTGTTATTTGAGTTGCGGTAAGTTTCCTGTGCAAACGCTTATACGTGTGCCCATAGGTGCGTATGGTGGTGGCGGCCCATACCATAGCGGAAGTGTAGAGAGCACATTGCTTACCATAAAAGGTATAAAAATAATTTACCCAAGTTGTGCTGCCGATATGAAAGGCTTGCTGAAAGCGGCTTTCCACGATCCTAACCCTGTTGTAATGCTTGAGCACAAAGGACTATATTGGAGCAAAGTGCCAGGCACCGAAGAAGCAAAAAATACAGAACCAAGTAGAGATTATATTATTCCTCTCGGTAAAGGAAATATTGTGTTGCATGCCAATGAAGATAAAATAAACAATGGCGAAACCTGTTGCATCATTACCTACGGCATGGGCGTGTACTGGGCAAAAGCTGCCGCAAAAAGTTTTGATGGCCAAATAGAAATTATAGATTTAAGAACATTGTTTCCATTAGATGAAGAACTCGTTTTTGCAACGGTAAAAAAACATGGAAAATGTTTGATACTAACCGAAGAGCAACAAAACAATTCTTTTGCAGAAGCATTAGCAGGCAGAGTTAGCAAAGCGTGTTTTAAAAATTTAGATGCAGCTGTAGAAGTAATGGGTGCATTGAATTTACCAGCAGTGCCTATGAATGTGGTATTGGAAAAAGAAATGTTGCCGAGTGTGGAGAAGGTGGCTTTACGATTGAAGGAATTACTTATTGCCTAAATTATTTTATTTGAGTATCTTCAAAAAACTTTATACCTGTATTAGTAATTATATCCGCCGTAGTAGTACCAGGAAAAAAATTCAAGGCATAGTATTTAACAGCTCTATTTTTGGGGGCATTTTCAACTCCATAAAAATCAAAAACCCCAATGTGATTATATTTTGCAGGAACAATTTCTAATATTTTATTGTTAAATAAAATACCGTAGAATCCATTTTTATTGTCAATAAATTTTAATATCCCATTTTTGAAATCGTTTATATAATTATTATCATTGTTACTAAAGTTATATCTTTTTTCTGCACTTATTAGTAGCCCATTTTTTGAGCAATAAAGGTTTTCATCTTTTCCATTTACTATACTAATAGCATAAAATACAGAATCGTTTAAATTACTATTAATCAATTTCATTGGCTCATTTGCTAGAGGCTCAAATAAAAAACCATTTCTGTTTGCTATACCATACTTACCATCTTTTTTTACACTATATACACTATTTATAAAAGTAAAATTATTGTTCTTATCATACAAATTGTAAAAAGACAAAATACTATCGTATATAAATGGTAAAAAGATATTATTTTTTTGAGAAACTATTCCGAATTTGTTTTGCTCATTTTTTCCATAAAAATACTTTTCAGTTTTATTATAATAATTAGTTTCTACGCTGTATAATTTTTTATAAGCTTCTGGTATTAATGTTTGCCCTTGACTATTTAATAATCCCAAAAAACCATTTTTATTTTTTACTATAAACTCACATGCAGTATCATTATATCTTCCAGACTGCAATTGTTCTAATTTTTCATAATTAAATGGAATAATTAACTTATTTTCTTCGTCTATTAATCCAACTTTATCTTTTTTATTAGATTATTAGGTATAGGCGTTTAAGTCGCAACATTTCATAATTTTGCCAAATGGCAGATAGGGATAACTTTGTTGGCGTGAATTCTATAAAATTTAATCAACGTT
>JAYTLA010000137.1:0-44090 GCA_043729825.1 Ferruginibacter sp. | reverse complement strand
AACGTTGATTAAATTTTATAGAATTCACGCCAACAAAGTTATCCCTATCTGCCATTTGGCAAAATTATGAAATGTTGCGACTTAAACGCCTATACCTATTCATTAAAATAATAAAGAAAAGTACTAACCGTGCAATTTATGTTGGCAGTGAAGATGGCAACTTATATTGTTTAGATGCAAATACTGGAGCTCTAAAATGGAAATATGCAACCAATGGTCCTATACAGTCTAGCCCTACAGTAGTAAACAGTATTGTATATTTTGGAAGTAATGATAATTACTTATATGCGGTTGATGCAACTACAGGTATTTTGAAATGGCAATATTACATGTACCCAGCTGCATATTACAATAGTCCAATTTTTTCAAATGGATATATTTTTATTAGTTCAACTGGTGGAATTGGAGAGTTATTTTCAATTAATGCTACAACGGGTATATTAAGGTGGAAACATTCTAACTTATTTTATCCGCAGAGTCCAACGATAGCAAATGGTAAAATATTTCTCGGTACAGCGGGTAACGGCTTTTATGCATTTGATGAAATAACTGGAAATATAATTTGGGATGATAATGGGAATATTGGGATTTCACATTTAAATCCTGCTGTACTAAATAATAGAGTATATCTAAGTGGCGAATATTATTTCTATTGTATGGATCAAAATAATGGCAATATAATTTGGTCATCTCCTTGTTATGCTAATATGAGTTCTCCAACTATAGACAACAATATTACTTATTTTGGTACTGTGGACTATCAAAATAAATATCACCTTAGAGCTTGTAATTTAAGTACCGGTGCTATTATCTTCGAATACCCACCAGTTATAGATGTTTATTTTAAGCGATTCTCAAGTCCTGTAGTTGAGAATGACAAGGTATATGCAAATAACGTTAATGGGAATTTATATGCACTAAATAAAACGAATGGCAATGTAGTTTGGCAGTTTACTGAATTGGGATATCCACTACAAAATGATAACAACATACCTAGTCCTACCGTTGCAAATGGAGCCATCTACACTGGTACTTTTAACAACAAAGTATATTCTTTAAATGCTTCTGATGGTTCAGTTTTATGGAATTTTACTGCAAATGACCCTATTTATTCTGGACCTTGCGTTGTTGACACTTTAGGTAATGTTTTTCATGCTGGAACATCAGGAAGCAAAAATTAATTTTATTTAGAAAGTTAGATTTTATCTAGTAGCTACTTTAGGATTTTAAAATCCAGTCCAACCCATCCGCTCCGATAAAAGCTGAAAAATGATATTCTGATGGGCTTCCTACATGAACGTAGGAACACAGTGGCGGATAGAGGTGGAAAGCTCATCCCTACATCAAATGTGGGGAAGGAACGAGGGCGAGGACTTGCAACATACAGCCGCATCAAATGCCCAATAGAGATTTGCCGTTCACAGCCCCAAAACCCCTAAATTTGCAGCACAAAAAAACGACTATGAATTTTCAATTGAGCGAAGAACAATTAATGATACAGCAAGCTGCAAGAGATTTTGCAGTAAACGAATGTTTGCCTGGGGTTATTGAAAGAGATGAACACCAAAAATTTCCGAAAGAGCAAATAGAAAAACTAGCCGACCTTGGTTTTATGGGCATGATGGTGAAGCCTGAATATGGTGGTGCAGGGCTGGATACCATGAGCTATGTGATAGCCATGGAAGAAATAAGCAAAGTAGATGCGAGTGTGAGTGTATGCATGAGTGTAAACAATAGCCTAGTATGCTATGGCTTACAAGAATATGGTAATGAAGAACAGAAAATAAAATATCTAACTCCACTTGCACAAGGTAAAAAAGATAGCGAATTGTACATCGGTGCTTTTTGCTTGAGTGAGCCGGAAGCAGGTAGCGATGCTACTAGCCAACAAACTACTGCAGAAGAAAAAGACGATCATTATTTATTGAACGGTACAAAAAATTGGATTACAAATGGCAATAGTGCCAGTGTATATTTGGTAATAGCGCAAAGCGATGTGAGCAAAGGCAGCCGTGGTATAAATGCGTTTATTGTAGAAAAAAAATGGGCCGGTGTAGTGGTTGGTGCTAAAGAAAATAAACTTGGTATTCGTGGTAGCGATACACACACAATAATGTTTAACGATGTAAAAGTACCTAAAGAAAATAGAATTGGTGTAGAAGGTTTTGGTTTTAAATTTGCGATGAAGACATTGGCGGGAGGCCGTATTGGTATTGCCTCTCAAGCATTAGGAATAGCAAGTGGTGCTTATGAGTTGGCACTAAAATATAGCAAAGTGCGTAAGGCTTTTGGTACAGAAATTATGAACCATCAAATCATACAATTTAAACTAGCTGATATGGCTACAAAAATTGAATGTGCTCGTTTGCTGTGCCTAAAAGCGGCTTGGGAAAAAGATGAACATATTGATTACACACTTAGCAGCTCTATGGCAAAAGTATTTAGCAGCGAAACTGCTATGTGGACTGCTACCGAAGCAGTGCAAATACACGGTGGCTACGGCTTTGTAAAAGAATACCATGTAGAGCGTATGATGCGTGATGCAAAAATTACACAGATATATGAGGGTACGAGTGAGGTGCAAAGGATTGTGATTGGAAGGGCGATACTGAAATAATTTATCATTGTCTTTGATGGTGAGATTTTTTAGTTTTTGTATGGATCTTTTTGTTTTTAGTGATTAAAATTTTTCCTACAGATAAAATTTTTGTTAGTCGGTTGAAAAGCCATGAATGAACTTCTGTGGCGACGCTCCGTTCTACAGTATATCTTTTAGCATCTTTTTTTATGCATTAGATAGACGTTATAGATTTACAAATTAGACATACAAAGATTATTTTTTATCTATTATTTTTTTCTTCACGTATATGGTAAACGAACAAGCATATAACGAAATACATTCATTTACCAAAGCAAACCTAGTTACACTTGTAGCCGTATCAAAGCTAAAGCCAGTAAGCGATATTGCGCAAATGTATGCACTTGGCCAAAGAGATTTTGGCGAAAATTATGTACAAGAATTGGTAGATAAACAAACACAATTACCTCATGATATTCGTTGGCATTTTATTGGGCATTTGCAAAGCAACAAAGTTAAATACATTGCAGCATTTGTGCATCTTATACATAGTGTGGATAGTGAAAAATTATTAAAAGAAATAGACAAGCAAGCTGCAAAAAATAATCGCACGATTAATGTTTTATTACAAGTACATATTGCCGAAGAAGAAACAAAATTCGGTTTTGATGAAGCAGAGTTAATGGCTTTTGAAATTAGTCTTTATAAAAATGTGAACATAATCGGCTTAATGGGCATGGCTACTTTTACCGATGATAAAGAAAAAGTGAAAAGAGAATTTGACCATTTGCAGAAAATATACAACACTTTTGCTGCCAAAAAAAATATTACGCTTACAACGCTAAGCATGGGCATGAGCGATGATTACAAATTGGCAATAGATTGTGGAAGTAACATGGTTCGGATTGGAAGTTTGTTATTTGGTAGAAGGTGATGATTTTTAGGGAACACTGATGACACGGATTTGACGGATTTAATGCATAATAAAAAGATTAATGCCAATATTTTTATCAGCATTAATCTTTTGTATTTTCTAGAATTATTTTTTAGGTGCTACCATTGGTTTCTTTGGAGGTTCAGGCTTTTTAAAATCCACAAGCTCTACATCAAATTGCAATATAGCATTTGCAGGTATTGTACCTGAGCCATTTGCACCATACCCAATAGCGCTTGGTAAAATAAATTTAGCCTTTGTTCCTTTTTTTAATAATGCTACGCCTTCATCCCATCCTCTTATTACCTGCCCTTTTCCCAATGTAAATTTGAAAGGAGATACATGACCAAAAGCGCTGTCAACATTGCTATCAAACTTTTTTCCATCTAAAAACATTCCTGTGTAATTCATGGTTACATCATCACTAGTTGCAGGTTTATTGCCAGTACCTTGTTTTGTAATTACATAATATAAACCCGAATTTGTTTTAACAGCTTTTAAATTATTTGTTTTTAAAAATGCTTTTATTTCATTGTCCTGTTTTTCTACCAACTGCTTTGCAACAACTGCAAGGTCTGTAACATCTAAAACCTCTACATCTATTTTTAATATAGTATTTGCAGGTATGGTATCATTTGGCCAAATGCCAAATTTGTTGCTTCCAAATCCGTATTTGCTTGGTACAAATATTTTTCCTTTTCCGCCTTTTTTAAATTGTTGAATAGCTTCATCCCAACCAGCCACCAATTTGCCAGAACCAACAACTACTTTCATTGGATTCATATGATGATAAGTTGTGTCTAAATTACTATCAAATTTTGTTCCGCTTAGCGAAAGTTTTTCATAATTCATAGAAACTTCATAACCTGGTTTTATTAAATCGCCGGTGCCAATACTTTCTATTACAACATACACACCCGATGGTAATTTTTTGGTATTCTTAATATTATTTTTGGCAAAATATGCAAGCATTTCTTGATCTTCTTTTTCTGCCAATTGCTTTGTGGCTGCAGCAACGTCTATCGCATCTAAAATTTCTACATCAATTTTTATGATACAGTTAGCTGGTATACTATCATTTGGTCTTAACCCAAATTTATTACTGCCGTATGCATATTTGCTTGGTATAAAAATTTTTCCTTTACTGCCTTTTTTAAATTGTTGTATACCTTCTTCCCATCCAGTCATTAATTGGCGCTGACCAATATTTACCTTCATAGGAGTTACATGATGAAAAGATGTGTCTATATTACTATCAAACTTAGTTTCAGTTATCGAAGAATTTTCATAATTCATAGTAACTTCAAAACCAGGTTTTATTAAGTCCCCAGTACCGATACTGTCTATTACAACATATACACCAGAGGGCAATTTTTTGGTGTTCTTTATATTATTTTTTGCAAAATACGCAATAAGTTCTTGATCTTGCTTTTTATCCAACACAGCTTGCTTTTTTTGCATCAGCAATTGTTCTTGTTGCTGTTTTTTAAATACCGCCTGCTGCTTTGCAAAAGCCTCCACCGATTTTTTATACTCTTCTTGTATCTTTTTTATTTGGGCTGGCGTTTTAATACCATACACAGCAATATTGTACATTACTGGTTCTCCTGCAACTATGCCCTTTCGTTGCGCTTGTGGCATTCTATAAAATGAATCTTGAGGTATGCGTACTACTACACTATCCCCTTCGTGCAACAAACCTATTACCTCCATCACATCTCCATTATATTTTGGCTTTTGCATAGGAAAATTTACTGGGGCATTTACGCCTTTGTTAAAACTTCTTGTGTCGAAAAGTGTTTGACCACTACAAGTACTTTTTATAATCATGGTCATAAAATCGCCAATTTTAGCAGTTTGTATGCTAGCTCCTTTTTTAATATAACGATATTCGATACCGCTTTGCAATTTTATAAATTGCGCTTTTGAGGTAACAACGAAAGTTGTAAAAATGAAAACGAACAGTAATTTTTGCATCATTGTTTTTTAGTTTTGTATTTTGGTTTCAAAGTTAATAGGATTGATTTAAAATTTGAAAGTATTTTTAATAATAGAGGTGTCTCCTTTCATTACGGGCTTTCAAATTAAAAGTATCTGATAAAATTGACTTCTCTTACTGTAATTTTAAATGAGCTCTTTAGCCAATATTTAACTATAATATGTTAAAATATAATAAAGCAATATGCAAATTCATATATTTTTACATCAATATCAAAAGAGTATTTTAACTTTATAGCATGGCAACGAAATTTGACAAAGAAAGACACCGCAAAGCATTCATATATACTGCAGTTATTTGTAGTGTATTATTAATTGCTTTTATTTTTATAAGTTGGACAACGCTTCCTCCTGCCCCACCACCTATTGTGCAAGACCTAATGGAAATAAACCTAGGCAACGATAATGAAGGTTTTGGAGATGTGCAACCACTCATAAAAGGCGAACGTTCACCTGAGCAAGAAACTACCCCTAGCCCACCCCAAGCACAACCCGTAGCTGCAAACGAACCAGTAGCAGAAGATAAAGTAACACCCGACGATAATTCACCCGAAGATGCTGCGCCAGTTGTAAAGACAGTAAAAAAACCTACACCTACAAAAGTGGTAACTCCTACGCCAGTTACTAAACCAACCGTAAACCCAACTACACCTGCACCAGTGGTTACACCTGTACCTAAACCACGAGTACCAAAAGTTGTTTACACTGGTCCAGGTAAAGGTGGTGGAAATGGTGCTACACAAGATAATGGCTATACACAACAAGGCAACAATAAAGGCGGCACAGGTGATGCTGGTTCACCAAATGGCAATAAAGACACTTATGGCAATAAAACTGGCGGTGGTACTGTAGGACCAAGGGTTATAAGTGGCAATAGAAAAGTAGTGTATCGTTCTTATAATTTTACTGGCGAGTTAGATAAGGCAACCATTAATGCTGTTGTAAAAGTTTCTCCATCTGGTGTGGGTACTTTTGTACGTATGGCGCAAGGTAGTACCAGTACAAGTGCTTCATACGCAAATGCTATACGAGGTTATTTGCAAAGTATGAAATTTGATACTGCTGATGAAGAAAGTACTGTAACGGTACAGTTTAATTTTAATGTGAAGTAGGAAAAATTGTTTAGTAATGAATTTAAGGAAATTGTATTTATTATTTTTTCTACTAAGCTTCTCCCAGTCAGTAATTGCTCAAGTTAAGATTATAAATTTATCGCTACTAAAGCCTGACTCAAATATTTTGTATGTTGGCATTGAAAATAAATTAAAAATACAGGGATTAGAAAATTTTAATAATATCAGACTATTCCATGATGGATTAAGAGCAAATTCTTCAAAAGATGGAATATTTTATCTTCATGTCCCTAGCAGGGGTATTTCAAAAATAAAAATCTATTATCTCAAAAAGCGTATTATTTCAAGAGAGTTTTATAAAAACGTTATTCCATCCCCAATTGCTGGGTTAGGAATTTTTAGTGATACCACAATTTCAATTTTAGACATAATAAATGAACAAGAGTTAAAAGTATTTCTGCCGAATTGTATTCTAAATATGAAATTTGGGATTAGAAATTTCAACACTAAAATTGTTTCAAAAAAAGGCGTTCAGGATTTTGGATTAACTTATGGAAATAAACTACCCTCCAATTTAATTACAATTATTTCCAAACTAGAAAGTGGTGATAAAATTATTTTCGACGAGATAAGAACAAGTGGACCAGATCATGCACCTATTTTAGATTTTTACATAAATGTCAAATAAAAAAACTAATTAATTTATTAGTTTTCCCTTATAAAAAATGACCTACCAACAAACCATCGACTACCTCTACACTCAACTGCCCATGTTTAGCCGCATTGGCAGTGCTGCGTACAAAGAAGATTTACACAACACTATTGCACTCTGCAATAGCATTGGCAATCCACAACATAATTTTAAAACAATACATATTGCAGGTACAAATGGTAAAGGCAGCACATCTCACATGCTTGCAGCCATACTACAGAGTGCTGGTTATAAAACAGGGCTCTACACATCGCCTCATATAAAAGATTTTAGAGAACGCATACGGGTTGATGGCGATATGATACATAAAGAAGCCGTTGTGGAATTTGTAGCTCGTACTAAAGAAAAATCTGACGAAATAAATCCATCTTTTTTTGAACTCACTGTAGCCATGGCCTTCGATTATTTTGCTGCGCAACAATGCGATATAGCAGTAATAGAAACTGGGCTGGGAGGTTTATTGGATAGTACAAATATTATTACGCCTATCTTATCCATTATTACAAATATTGGATACGACCATCAGCATATTTTAGGAAACAGCTTACAAGAAATAGCTACTCAAAAAGCTGGCATTATTAAAGAAAATGTACCCGTGGTTATTGGCGAAACACTACCACAAACAAAGCAAATATTTATTGATACTGCCAATAAAAAAAATGCAGAAATATTTTTTGCTAGCGAAATGTTTTATACAAAAAATGCTAGTATAGAAAACAACAAATTGATATGCGATGTAGATAATATTATGACTTGCAAAACAGCACAATTTCAATTGGGTTTAACAGGTTTGTACCAAGCTAAAAATGTATGTACCATTTTAGAATCTGTAGAGCAACTTAGAATTATTGGACTAAATATTTCAGAAGCTGCATTGCACAAGGGTTTGCAGCAAGTAAAAGAAATGACAGGCTTACGAGGTCGTTGGGAAATTTTGCAACAAAGCCCCACAATTATTACAGATGTAGCACACAATAAAGATGGTATTGCTCAAGTTATTTATCAATTAGAAACTACATACGCCAATACCAATTTTCATTTTGTATTAGGCTTTGTAAAAGATAAAGATGTAGCAGAAGTGTTGACATTATTCCCAAAAAATGCAAGATATTATTTTACCAACGCACATATACCAAGAGCATTACCTGTAGCACATTTGGCAGAAAAAGCTTCATCTGTAGGGCTTGTTGGCGAAAATTTTGATGATGTAAATGATGCCATTGCAGCCGCAAAAAATAATGCAACAGCAAATGATTTGATAATGATTTGTGGAAGTTTTTTTGTAATAGCAGAGATGAGTATCATTTAATTTGCCCAATTAAAGCAAAGGCTAAATATAGTTTATTGATTATTTTTTCTGTAAATACTCAAACACCTTGTACAAACACAACTCATGCAAGCTTTGCTTAATTTCATTCCTATCAATCATCTCATTTACTTCATCAACAGATTTTAGTAAAATTTTTATTTCTTCATTATCATCTAACGATTGTTGTGCCGCTTTTACTCCTCCTTTTGCTAAAAATAAATGTGTGGCATTGTTAAGTACGCCTGGGTTCGAATATGTTTTACCTAAATAAATAATTTCAGTAAAACGATAACCAGTTTCTTCTAACAGTTCTCTGGCTATAGCCACTTCTTTTGGTTCGTTGCCATCAATAAACCCTCCAGGCAATTCAATAGAAAGTTGATTTATAGGATGACGATACTGCTCAATAAAAACAATATCTCCCTCGGCTGTAAATGGCACTGCAACAGCACAATCAGGCATTTCTACTACAAAATATGGATCAACAATTTTACCAGTATCCGTTTCGTAAATATCTTTTCGAGCAGTAAAATAGAGGTGTTTATTTAAGTACTCTTGGCTAAGTGTTTTAAAAGGCATGACAATGATTATGGCATAAAGATACTATTGTATCGTTGGAATCATACCTCTCAATCCCATATCTACAACCTTTTCTCCTTTTGTAACATCCCATTTTCCGTTGCCATTTGTATCTGTCCACTCAAAACTTTTATTAGTAGATAAAGAAACCACTACAATAATATCTTTTGTTTCGGCACCAGTAATTTTTAATTTATTACCACCAGCAAATGCCCCTGTAACCAAGCAAGAGCCTTGTGGCACGGGCGATGTAGCAAACAATGGATTTACAACCGTAGTGGCATTTGCAGGCGCTTGCCCTGTTTGTGTATTGCTAAAAGGAAAGCCTGCAATGGTTCCGCTAGCTTCTGCACCCCAATAGCCCTGCAACTTATTTGCATTTACAGTAACAGAACTATTTTTGATGGTAAATGAATTGATGTATGTATTAAAACCTATAAACCCTGCAATTGTTGTAGGAAAATCTTGAGAAATAACTGTAGGTCCAGGTATATTAATGGTTGTGTCTAAATGAAAACTAACATCTAAATTTTGATATGCAAGCGAGATGCGTAAATACTCATAATCACCAACTGCAATGTCTTTAATGGGTACAGAAAAAAAAGTTTCATTATTACCTGCAAAAGCAGATTTCGAAAAATCGATTGCTGTAGATCCTCCAATAGTTGTTTCTGGCGCCCTATACACTACAGCCCCGCCACCAAGTGCCGTAAATGCAGTAGGCGTAAGCTCCACATAGTGTGCACTCATTTTATTCATGGTTGGGTTCTGTGCTGCATTGCCTACAGGTATGGTAGATGGTGCGCCAAAATTATTCAATCGAACTTGTGTAGGATCAAATTTAAATTTAAAAATAAGATTAGCTGTACTTGTAGTTGGCGTAGTATCATTTTTTTTACAACTTACAAAACCTAATGTAGTAAGACTTAAAAATAATAGTGTGTATTTATTCATATAAAATGTTTTAACGAAGATTAGGATTTAAATATAATAAAAATGTTACTGAAATGATAAAACTATTGCTCGGTTATGTCCAATCCCCAACTAATACCTTTCTCCGTAGCAGGCAATCCATTTTTTATCCATTCAGGTGGGTTAGTGCCTTTTAACCAGTAATCAAAAAATTGCGCCAATCGAATAGATAAATCTTTTCTATTTTTTCTTTCTACCAAATTATGGTCTTCATTATTGTATTGCAGCAGCCATACAGGTTTGCCAAGCCTACGCATGGCCGTAAATAATTCTATGCCTTGATACCAAGGCACTGAACCATCTGCATCGTTGTGCATTAATAACAGTGGCGTTTTTATTTTATCAGCAGCAAAAAGAGGCGAATTTTTTATATACAAATCTGGTCTTTGCCAAAGTGTAGCACCTATCCTACTTTGCGTTTTCTCATATTGAAATTGTCTGTTCAATCCAGTACCCCATCGTATGCCCCCGTATGCACTTGTCATATTACTCACGGGAGCACCTGCACCTGCAGCACGAAAAATATTGGTACGAGTTACCAAATAAGCTACTTGATATCCACCCCAGCTTTGCCCTTGTATAGCCATGCGTGTACTATCTACCCAAGGCATTTTACTTAGCATTTTTGCTGCACTTACTACACTGTTGTATGCACTCTGCCCTGGCTCCCCTTTTTTATAATAAATATTGGGGTCAAAAACCAAATATCCATTACTCGTAAAATATGGAATGTTAATGGTGCTAGCACTTGGGCTTGGTTGTTTGTAACTGTACAATCCATCGGCATTGCGCTCATAAAAATAAAATATGATTGGATACTTTTTTGTTGGGTCAAAATTTTCAGGCTTGTACAAAATGCCTTCGCTCATTTTTCCATCAAACATTTTCCAATGCAGTAATTCTGCCGTAAGCCAATTGTAATCTTTTTGTTGATTGGCAACATTGGTGAGTTGTTGCATATTTTGTAAGTCTGAAGATGCAAAGAGTTCAGAAGATAGAATATTTGCTCTATTAAATAAATAAACATTTGCATTTTTAGCTTTTAATGGTAATGAAAAAGAAAATTTATCTATAAAATTCACAAACGGACTCACAAACTCATTTACTTTAATATTTGCAAAGCCAGCTCTTTTTGTATGCTTCTCAAAAGTGCTAAATAATATATTCTCACTACTATCAATAAATCTTTTTTCGATTTCTGTATTAATGTATTTAAATACTACATTCATTTTTTTGCCAAAACCAACAGTAATATTTTTAGGCAACTCATTCCCTTCAGGATCCACTCTCCAAATATCAAACTCATCATTTACCAACATGTATTTATCATTGGCCACCCATCCTGTAAAGCCCGCTGCACTTGGGTTATCGGGAACATCATTTTCTGTATCGTATAGCGGCACTTTTATTTTATCTGAAACAGCCTTAGTAATACCAGTTGCTACATTATAAGTAAAATAATTTTTCTTAGCTTCATCATACCAAAATACATATTTACCAATTGGCGATGAGCGAAACCTTACCAAAGCATTTTTTGCAACTAGTTTTTTACTTCCATTTGCTGTATATATTATGTAAGCAGTGTACAATTCATTACCACTCCATTGAGATGACACTCTATTGCCCTTGCTACTTTGCGCCAATACATAATCTGCATTTCCCTCGTTTACGATCGTAATGATCTCGGTACTATCGCTGCCAAGTTGTACTGTTTTTTCATAAACAAAATTGTAAACTGCAGTATAACTTCTTTTTAATTCTTTTGATAATTCTTTCAATTGCTGTGGTTGCAAATAATCATCTTTATAATTCCATACGTCCAATCTTGCCAATTCAAAATCAACTAAATTGGTATCTTTTGCAGCCACAATAGGAGCTGTGCCAAAAAACAATTTCTTCCCATCTTTGCTAAATTTCAAATCTGCATTTTCACTTATCGTAAATTGTTTTGGAACTCCATCACTTGTTTTATGTGCTAATACAATTGCTGTATCTTTTCCTTTTGTATAATACCAAAGTTTATAATATTTTTGTAATGCTTTTGAAACACTATCTCTTTCGGCTACGAAACTCAATTGTGTACCTTCTTCGTCAAACGAAAAATTTTTTGCATCGCCAAAGCCCTTCATTATCGTATCTAATTTATTTTGCACCAAATCGTACAACAACACAAAAGCTTTACTAGTCGTATCTTTTGCACTCTTCGTTGTTTTTATCATTAGTTTAGTTCCTTTCTTATCAAACAAGTATTCGCTTACTAATTTTATTTGCTTGGTTTTTCCTGTTCTCAAATTTTTCACCGTAAGGTCTGTTCCTTCTTGTATCTTATCACCACCTGCATCATCGCCTTCGGCATCCGTACTGGTAAACGTATCAGCATTTTTGTAAATTTCGCTTACGGCTTTTTGAGCCGCATTTATCAGTTCTTGTTTTTCTATTTTACCTTTTACAGAGTCTAGGCTTTTTCTAATTAACGAATCAGCCAACTTTGCCAATACATCTATTTTTATTTTTAACGAATCTGTTTTTTTCTTCGCACTATCAGGCAAAGGTTTTTCTGCCAAATATGCTACCCATCCAAACCCTTTCTCTGGTGCTTTAAAAGATTTTATTAATGGTAATTTAACAATACTATCCGTACCTAATAACACAATTGCAAAAGAATCTTTTGGCAGTTCATCTACCTTTTTCTTTTTTATTTTAGCTTGTCTAGTTTCTGCAAATCGGGCTTTTATTTTGTAAAAAACAAACTTATTATCTTGAGAAAATATAGCCGCATACCCTCTCTCTACTTCTAGTTTTTTTCCTGTCTGCAAATCGTGAATAACCAGAGCTCCGTCGCCCTCTTGTGGGTTTATGGCATATACTGCATACTTACCATCGTTACTTATGGCTCGCTCTCCTATTGACTTCCAACCATCATACACAGCATGTGTAAGTGGTTTTTTTGTTTGTGCTAATGCAGTAGTACATGCAAATAAAAATAGTAGTGGTAAAAATTTTCTCATAAAACAAATATGATTGTAAAAAATAAAATATGAACTCTGGTATTAATCTTCTAAATCTCCTCTTCCTTCCAAAAGATCTGATGACCCTTTCTTTTGCGCATCAAACCTCGCCTTTCTTTGCGCTTTAGCTTCAAGCCTTTTTTCAAATTTTGGCGTATCCCATTTTTCCATCAATCCATTTACCACATTAGCATCCAATTGCATTTTATCATAATGCCCATAACCAGTTTTTTGCCTAAAAGCCTCATACACGCTTACCGCACAAGCTACCGAAATATTTAATGACTTTATCATACCCACTTGTGGTATAATAAAATTACCATCTGCCAATGCAATAATTTCATTGCTACATCCGTCATGCTCATTACCAAAAACGAGCGCTACATTTTCTAAAAAGTTAAGTTCATATAAACCAACAGCATCCGTACTTAAATGCGTGGTATAAATTTTATCAAACTTTTTTCTAAGTGCTACTATACATTCTTCCAAATTGGTAAACTGATGAATCGTAAGCCAATTCACTGCACTGCTACTCGCCTTTGCACTCCACATTTCGTGAGCCCCAATTTTTGTATTCAAAATATAAATATCTTGTATGCCTACAGCATCGCAAGTGCGCATTACGGCCGAAATATTATGCGGGTCATTTACATTTTCCAATACTACTGTAAGTCCATTTTGGCGTTTGGAAAGTACCTTTTCTATTCGTTCAATTCTTTCGGGAGTCATGTTGCAAATGTAAAATGTTTTGGGGCTATGGACAACAGAACTTTTGGCAGCTTTTATTTCGGCTATCCGCCACTGTGTTCCTACCTTTATGTAGGAAGCCTTTCATCATTATATCATTTTTCAACTTTTATTATGCAATAGATTGGCAATTAAAAAAAATAAAGTCATTTTTATACCTATTTTTACTTTTCAAACAATTGATATGTCAAAAGTACTTTCAGCATTTTTATTATGTGCGTTATTATCACTTCAAAGTAATGCACAACAAAAAACAAAACCCGATATCCTGCTTTCCAACATTGATAAAACTGTAAAACCAGGCGATGACTTTTTCTTATATGCCAATGGCGGTTGGATAAAGCGCACACCCATACCAGCAGCAGAAAGTGGTTGGGGTATTGGCAATTTGGTACAAGATGATATTTACAACAAATTAAAAAAGATAAACGAAGCTGCCGTAAAAATAAAAGCAACAAAAGGCAGCATTACACAAAAAATTGGTAGCTACTGGCGCAGCGGTATGGATTCTGTAGGCATTGAAAAAGCAGGTCTTACACCACTTACAGCCGATATAAAAAAAATAGATGCCATTGCCAATGCAGATGATGTAATAGCAATAGGCACAGGTTTTCAAAACAAAGGCATAGGCTGTTTATTTGGTAGTTATGTAGGACAAGATGATAAGAATAGCGAAGTCATTGCCGTACAATTTGGCCAAGGTGGCCTCGGTTTACCAAACAGAGATTACTATTTTAATACAGACGAAAGAACACAAAAAGTAAAAGCAGCGTATAAAAAATATATGCTCAAAACTTTTATAAATCTAAGAAATACAAATCCACAAAAAGATGTAGAAGATGTTTTTGCTTTAGAAACTGCATTGGCAAAAGCAAGCAGAAAATTAGCAGACCTTCGAGACCCATATAAGAATTACAATAAAATGAGTATGGCACAACTCAGTACTATGGCGCCATCTATCAATTGGGCTTTGCATACAAAACTTGCGGGCACCAATAAAGTAGATTCTGTAATTGTGGATCAACCAGAGTTTTACACAGCGCTTAGCAACGAATTAAAAAATACGCCAATCAGTATTTGGAAAAATTATTTAAAATTGAAATTGGTATTTGCATCTGCGCCATATCTTGATAGCAAAACATTTAACGATCGTTTTGAATATCGCAAAACACTTACAGGCGCAAGCAAGCCACAGCTCCGTTGGAAGCGAGTGTTAGACTCAGAAGAAGATGCTATTGGCGAGGCATTAGGTCAACTTTTTGTAAAAGAATATTTTAACGAAACAGCTAAAAAAAGATACGATGTAATTGTAGAAAATATTAGAGATGCATACAAAGATAGAATTGCTAAACTCACTTGGATGGGCGATGATACAAAAGTAAAAGCCTATGAAAAGTTAGCAGGCATTTCGAAAAAAGTGGGCTTCCCAGATAAGTGGAAAGACTTTAGCACACTAGCAGTAAACGATGGTCCATGGGTTTTAAATGTACAAAATGCAGCAGCATGGTGGCATAATTACGAAACAAACAAACTTGGTAAACCAGTAGACAGAACAGAATGGGGCATGACACCACAAACCTACAATGCATATTACAATCCAAGCAACAATGAAATTGTATTACCCGCAGGTATTTTTGCAGTGCCAGGTTATAAAGATGCAGAGCTCGATGATGCACTTGTATATGGCTATGCAGCTGCTTCTACAGTGGGGCACGAAATTACGCATGGCTTCGATGACCAAGGTCGCCAATACGATGCTAAAGGAAATCTTACAGATTGGTGGAGTGCAAAAGATGGTGAAGAATTTTCGGCACGTGCTAAAATGATTATTAACCAGTTTAATGAATTTGTACCTGTAGATACTTTGCATATTAATGGCGAAGCCACACAAGGTGAAAACATTGCAGACCTTGGTGGTGTTTTATTAGGTATTGATGTATTTAAAAAAACAGAAGCGTACAAACAAAATAAAACAATAGCTGGTCTTACACAAATGCAACGTTATTTTTTAGGTTATGCATTGGGATGGATGTATGCTACACGAAATGAAACATTGGCCAATCGCATACTTACAGATGTGCATGCACCTGCTAAAGAAAGGGTAAATGGACCATTTGTAAACGTACCCGAATTTTATGAAGCATTTGGTATAAAAAAAGGCGATAAAATGTATAGAGATGAGAATTTAAGGGTGAACATTTGGTAAGGATTTCACGCAAAGGATATAAGATAGGCAAAGGGCGCAAAGTTTTTTTCTTTGCGCCCTTTTGTATTTAAACTTCGTTCATTAGCGTGAAGATATTATTGCTTCTTCAAAAACTCATACACATCTTTCCAACTTGTACTTGCCAGTGCCGTCCAATTTGTTTTTAATTCTTCTTCGGTATCTGTTATTTCGCTTTGTCCACGTGGGTTTGTCGGGTTTACAAAAATACCATTGCAACCTAAATTTTTTGCAAATTGCACATCTGTAATTCTGTCGCCAATTACAAATGAATGTTGCATATCTACTTTAGGGTTATTTATGTATGCATGCATGCGCCCTATGCATGGCTTGCGCAAGTGAGAATTATCTTCGGGAAATGAATCATCAATAATTACTTCTTTAAAATGTATTCCTTCGCTTTTAAAAACATTAAGCATAAAATTTTGTGTAGGCAAAAACATGTCTTGTGTAAACATTGGCGTGCCCAATCCATTTTGATTTGTTACCATTACAAGAGTATAATCTAATTCATTAGCAATTCTACTCAACCAAGTTATTACATTTGGGTAAAAATGTAATTTATCAAAACTATCAATTTGTCCACCAGATGGTGGACTTTCAATAAGTGTTCCATCTCTATCTATAAATAAATATTTCTGCATTTTTTAATTTAAATTTTCAAACTAATTAATAAACTTCATGAAATAAATAACCTTAAACTTTGAACCTTAAACCTTTAACTTTCTCCATACCACTCTCCCATTTCTATTCCCAAACCTGGGTTTGTATTATAAATTATTTTCCCATAATCATATGCTACGCCAGTAGCAATATCATCTGCTAATAACAATGGCCCATCCATATCTAAATAATCTAGCATGGGTGCCAAATGTGCCATAGCCGCAGATCCTACTGTACTCTCATTCATACAACCTACCATTACTTTCAATTGTAATTCTCTTGCTTTTGATATCATTCTACGAGCTGGTGTAATGCCGCTGCATTTGGTTAATTTTATATTTATTCCATGAAAATGATTGGCACATTTTTCTACATCGCTTTCTTTTACACAAGCTTCGTCTGCAAATAATGGCAATGGAGATGATGCATACAATTTCTTCATACCGTCCCAATTATCTTTTGCTAAAGGTTGCTCAACAAAAATTACACCATGGGTTTTTAGGAATGGAATTTTATGAAGCGCTTGCTCCAATGTCCACCCTGCATTGGCATCTACACAAAAAGGAGCAGTAGAATGCTTGCGCAATGTTTCTATCATTTCTATATCTCCATCAAAACCTACTTTTATTTTGTATAGTGGCCAAGGTTTTTCTGTCATTTTTTTTACCATCATTTCTGCAGTGTCAATTCCAATAGTATAATCTGTAATGGGTGCTTTGCTGGTATCCAATTGCCACAAATCGTACAACGGTTTCTTTTTCATTTTACCATAAATATCCCATGCAGCCATATCTAATGCACACACCAAAAAAGGATTGTTAGGAAACAGATGATGCAAGTAATGCCAATAACGCTCGGGATCGCTCAATGAAAATTTTTCTACAAATTGCTTTTTTGCTTCTACATCCTCTATCATTTTTTCTACAGTAATGTCGTAGTAAGTTATGGCTGGTGCTTCGCCATAGCCAACTTTGCCAAAATATTCTAACCGAACTATTAGTGATGGCTGGTGCGTTTTTGTGCCTTTAGAAATGGTAAAAGGATATTTAAATGGTAGGTTTATTTTTTTGTAAGAGAGTTTAATCATGAAATTGCTTTGTGGTTGCAAAGATGGGGATTTTAAATTATTGCATGAAAGGGAATTTGAAGCTAAAAAAATAAAAGTAAAATAATATCCTCTGCCTTGATTGGTGGGGACAACGAACCATCCTCGACAATCAACATCAAAAAAATATTTCTAATAAATTAATTTATCACTTACTTGGATGAACTAACATAACTAAAATACATTTTTAAACCGATATTTTCATAAAAATAAGTAATCGATTATGAAAAATGGTTCGTGATGCCCACGTACCAAGGCGAGAGTACATTTAACCTGTTTAAATAATTTGATACTGGCACACAAAAGGAACTAAACTTACTTGCCATTACCCTTTTTTATTATTGGTAATTTTAGTTTTTGGTAAAATAATTTTTGGTGCTTCGGATTTAATGTTTGCTATAAATAAAGTAGCATTTGCCTTAGATGGATTGCCTTGATAAGCCCAAACCATATTTTTTATATATTTGTTAAATGTAGTGTTCAATTCTGTTAGTGTTACTTTTTTCATATCATCACTAATGGTTAATGCTCTTTTCCAATTATTGTGTAATACTTCATTAGCAACAAGAGAATTTGCTTGTGCATTGTTTGTTTCTTGGCGGTAAAAAAAGCCTGTGAGGTATTGCGTTTTCATATTTCGCAATTCATCATCTGTAAAACCTTCTTTTTTTGTTTTATCAATGAGTGCTTTTACTACGCCAATGTATTTATTAGGATCTGTAGTAGATACGCTAATATTGGCAGAAGGAGAACTACCGCCATCGAACCAGCTGCCAGGTGCATACGATAACCCATTCTTTGTTCTTACTTCTAAAAAATGGCGTTGCGAAAAAATGCGCATGGCCAAATTGAAAGCATTAAAATCTGGCGTGCCAGGTGCAGGTGCACTTGTAATACCTTGTATATAATTTGTAGCAAAATCTTTTTTTTCTGCTTTAAAACTATTATTAGATGGTGCTATCATTTCTTTCTTTAGTGTAAATGGTTTCCCCTCTGGCACTGCTGCTAGCATAGCAGCAATTTTTTGTTCCAATTCTACTCTATCAATTTCGCCTACTACAACTATTAGCATTCTGGCTTTTGTGCATACCGAATTGTAATATGCTTTTGTTTCTGCTGCGGTAAGTTTTGTTAAAGTGGCTACAGTTCCTTCGGGTCGTTTGGCATTATCTTTTCCAGCAAAAGCTATTTGGGTGGCCATATTACTAATGGCAAAATCTGGCTGCGATTCTTGCGACCTCACTCCATTAATTGCATCTTGCTTTATGCGATCAAATTCTTTTTCATCAAATATGGGTACAGTAATTGCATCGGCATACAAAGGCCATACATGATCAAAATCTGTTTTAATACAGTTCATGCTAATAGTACTGTAATCTTTTGAGGCATTGGCATAAACCTGAGCACTCACTTTATCTAATTTGTTTTTGAATGAATTTTTGCTGTCATTTTTTGTAGCACACTCTGTAAGTGCAGTCATAGCAAGGCTTTCAATACCTTGCTTGCTGGCTTCATAATTTTGCACACCGCCTTTTATAATGGTTTGTATTTCTAATATTTGATTTCCGCTGGGCTGTACAATAACTTTTACTCCACTTACTGTCATTTCATATGCATCGCCTTTTTGTGCAAAGGCTATGTTACAGCTTAAAATTAGTATCCATACTGGTAGCCAATATAATTTTGTTGAATATAACCTTTTCATATGCTTAGTAATTAGAAATTAATTAGTGGGTTTAAAAAAATCATTCACTTTTGTTGTTTTATTCATTTCTGCATTTATGATAGTGCCTGCAACAAAGTTTTTGTTTACAATATATTTTTCCAGATAATTTTTTATATCATCTCTTGTTACTTTGGTATAATTGTTAATGTAATCTGTAAAATATTCATAAGACGTGCTGCACCAGTGATATGTAAGTTGACTTGCCAAAGAAGATGGCTTTTCGGTTTGTCGTATAAAACTTCTTTGTAGCGAAAGTTTTGCAGTTGCCAATTGATCATCAGTATAGTAATCATTATCTGTCCACATTTTTATTTGTTTCATTACCTCTGCATAACATTCTTTTAGCTTAAGAGGATTGGGCAATAGATAAATATTTATTGGTCCTACATATTTTTGTGTTTGATAACTTACCCCTGCGTAGGTGGCCAAACCTTTATCCAACAAGGCTTGTTGCCATTTTGAAGAATTTAATCCCAGAATTGTATTAAAAACATCGCCAGCAATAGTAGATGCAGAATCATTCCTGGTATCTGGTCCATGCCAGAAGAAAAGCATATAAGGTGTTTGAGCAATAGAAGATTCTTTTACAAAATATTGAGTAGATTGTAATGGAGCAAACTCTGGAATCGGATATTTTTCATGAGGATTAAATCCACTGTGCCCCCAGTTACCAAAAATACTTTCCGCTTTCGCAAATGCATCATCTGGTTTTACATCGCCACATATAACTAGTAAAGAATTATTGGGATAATAATATTTTCCTTTTATAATCATCATCTTCTCTGGTGTGGCAGTATTAATAACATTGTGGTCACCAATAGGGTTTTTCCTTGTTACTAAATCGCCCCATAATTTTTTCTGACATTCGTACCATATTTGAAAACCAGGGTCGCTTTCTGCCCGTTGAAATTCACCATCTACCACTGGTCTTTCTTTTGCCATATCTTCTTTACGGTAAATGGGAAAACGAATGGCAGCATTCATAAAATTCAATCCTGCAGCAAGGCTGTCTTTATCAAAAGTAAAATAATAATTCACTCTTTCTTCTCCAGTTGTGCCATTCCATATAGCACCAAGTTCTTGTGTTCGTATCAAAAACTTTTCTTGGTTGGGATAGTCTTTATTGGCTTTAAAAAACATGTGTTCAAATAAATGACTAAGCCCACTATACTCTGCTCCTTCTGTATATGCACCATTGCGCACAGCAATTTCTATGGTGGCCAATGGTACCTTGTGGTTTTCAATTACTACCAATTCAAGGCCATTGCTAAGTTTCTTCCAAAAGTAATTTTCTGGCAATCTTGGTTGGGCAAATAATGCCGTGGTTATTAATAAAAACAGAAAAGGGAAGGTTATTTTACTCATGATTTGAAGATTTATATATAGTAAATATATACAATATATATTAACAAACAAAAAATGCGCTATTAATTTTAATGTCTGCCATGATTCGTTGGTGCCATGAGAGCTCGAGGGTAGCAATGCAAATAAGAAAGAAATGGCAGAGTTGCTTAGTAACGCAATAAAAAAAATCAATTAATGCAATTGTAAAAGGTATGAAAAATGTTGAACAAAAAAATTATCGATATTGTACATAAAGATGACAAATTAAAATCGATTTATAAAATTGTAACTTTTGTAATTGGAAATGGATTTGTTACTGCTTTATATCTACAATTACTGAAAAACTGTTTTACCATATTAAACAATACACTATAATCTGCATGTTATTACGAGTAACGCCATTTGAATATTCATCGGCAACAAGTTTAAACAAAAAAGAGTACGATAAGAAATTTGAGTAAAAAGATAAATACATATTTCTTTATAAAATAAAAATCTAAATAAGGGAGATAATAAAGATGAAGGGCTCTCCATAAAAATATTAAGACAATGTTTGTGAAAGAAGCGGTAACGAATAGGCTGAGAAACGAAGCCGAGGTGTGCAAGTTTATGGCACTAACCAAAGCAATGTATTTTAAATGGCACATTACCTCAAATACTTTTTACTGCTGTCTTTACCGAATATTCTTACTTATATCATTGAAAATTCTTGATTGCATTTTCCTTTAAAAACATATAATTGGGTAATGGAGCTATAATATTTATATATTGTATTTGTATAATATAATTGTTTAAATTTGGGTCTAAAACCAAAACACATGAAACAGATAAATTTCGCAATTATTTTAGCGCTGATGATTGCTGGCGTTTTGCCTACTCAAGCTCAGAAAGTTTTAAAACAAATTATTGTACTTCAAATGCCAGAAGGTGGTGGTAAAAATAGTGCAGCAGTGGCTTGGCATCCTCTTACAAAAAAATATTACTCCAGCATGGCGGGCAATGCTAGTTTTCCAATGGGTGTTTTTGATGAGAAAGGAAAAATATTGCAAGAAGATATGCAAGCAGATTACGACTTTAGAGGTATTTGGTATAATCCGATAAGCAAGTTGTTACAATTTAATACTTACGACTCCAATGGTGTAGGGCATATTGAACTCGAAAATAATGGTTTAATTAAAAGTAAAATAATAGATTTTGAAGGTATGTATCAACCCGATGGACAGTCTGTTGGTTTTTATTACACGCCTGGTAATAATGTGTTATATTTTAACCCTTCCCATTATATAGAAAAATACGATTCGAGAACATTTAAAGCTTTGGGCTCACTTACTTATATATATGTAGGTTGCAAAACCAAAAAAGAATCAGAAGAATTAACAGAAACCGAATCTACAACCAAATGGGACGATAGAAACCTTTCTGTACAATATACTAATATACCAAAAGCTGAATTGGCGGTGTTAAATATAACAGATCGTACGATAGAATTGTATGATAAGAAAACAGGTTTTCTTACAAAAGCGGCTTATAGTATTCCTGAATCTATAAAACTAGAAGCAAATTTTAATTTTAGTTATGCAAATGATATTTGGTGGTTTTTTCAAAAAGAAGAAAGGCAATGGGTGGGCTGCAAATAAATTAAGAAATGATTTTTTAATTCACTATGTGAATTATTATTGCCACTAATTGCACGAATTTACACGAATGGGTTTTATTATTCGTGTTAATTTGTGCAATTAGTGGCTAAAAACTGAGAAGTAGTTTTAGCCAGCATCTAAGAATAAAAAATTAAAGCTCAATCATAACTTATTTATTAAGTAATGATTGGGCTTTTTTAATGCAAAAAAGTTTAACAATTAACCTTAAAAAATATTTTTTGGTATTAAAAATTAAATCGTAATATTGATATACGAATAAAATCGTAACAATGGAAAAAGCAAAACAAATAAAACCTACTGAAAGCGAATTGGAAATATTGGCGGTGCTGTGGGCAAACGAAAATGCTACCGTGCGTACCGTGCACGAGGAGCTCACCAAAACCAAGGAAGCAGGCTACACCACTACCCTTAAGCTAATGCAGATAATGCACGAAAAAGGATTGGTAACTAGAAATACCGACAGCAAAACACATATTTACACGCCTGCTATAGACAAAGAAAAAACGCAAAGGCAAATCGTAAATAAAATGATTGCCAATTTATTTGCAGGCTCATCTGCCAGTATGGTTATGCAAGCCTTGGGTGGCAACAAAACAAGCAAAGAAGAATTGACAAAAATAGAAGAATTGATTGCAACTTTGAAAGCAAAAAAATAAAAGGATGGGTTTTTTCTACTCATTTATTGGTATGATGCTGCATAGCATTTGGCAAGCTGGTTTGCTTGCGCTAGTATATGTATGCATAAATGGATGCGCTACAAACATGCACCCATTACAACGGCGTAACCTTTTGTACAGCTTGCTTTTGGCGCAAATGGTTGTTTCTATTTTTACTTTCTTTATTTATTTTACTCAAAAAGATTTTACATTTATAACGGGTACAACTGGGTTTTCGCTAAGCTGGTTATCAAACTATGCCAATATCATTTTCAGTTTTTATTGTATGGTGGTATTGTATAAATTTTTATCGGTCTTTTTTCAATGGAAAGTATTTATAAAAAACAACTCCAGAAGTTTATTAAAAGCTTCTGCAGAGTTAAAAATATTTACTGAACTAAAAGCTTACCAACTTGGCATAAAAAGAAAAGTAAAGGTTTGGTATTGTAACAATTTAGAATCACCCATTACATTTGGTTTTTTGAAACCTATGATACTGCTTCCTTTTAGCCTTGTAAATGTTTTGAGTATGGAAGAGGTAGAAACCATTATCCTGCACGAACTGGCACATATTAAGAGCAAAGATTATTTGCTCAACTGGTTATTGCTAGGTATGGAAATTGTTTATTTCTTTAACCCATTTGTGAAACTACTCAGCCATAAAATAAAACTAGAAAGAGAAAAAAATTGCGATATACAAGTATTGGATTTTAACTACAACAATATTTTATATGCACAAACATTATTAAAAATTGCACAAAATACTATTGCAATAAAAACATTTCAATTGGGTGCTGTAAAACAAACATCTCAATTGCTAGAGCGTATTCAGTTTTTTTCTGCCAATAAAAATCGTTTGTTTAGGGAGTACAAATTAAATACCCTGGCTTTGTTGTTTATTCCAATTTTACTAATGGCTACTACCCTACTTTTACCAAATGTAAAAACAACACATACCACTACAAAGCCTTACAGCAAATCCTTTGCAAAAGTGGAATACAAACCTGAATCGAAAAGTCAAAATTTTGCAATAACAAAAGCCATACCCGAAGCTCAATTAAAAAAGAAAGCAAAAAAGAAAGTAAATACAATTTTAAAAGAAAAGAATGTGATAGAAGATGCGATATCATCTTCAGAAAATTCTTATACTTATGTAGATAACGCCATGCCAATAACTTTGAACGAAACACCAAACGTAAAAGAATTTTTATACAATGTGGAAACACAACAAGGCAAAATGACACAATCATATAAACTCATACAACGCAATGGAAGTTGGATATTAGAACCACAATGGATGATTGTGGAAAGAAATAACGATACTACAAACAAATTAAATAATATTGATACTATTTTTAATAAAATAGATTCCATTCAGTAAAATATATTAGCCTTCTTTGCTATCGAATTTTAGGATATACAAAATATAAGAAAACATAGCTACTACAAAACCGATTATGGGTAGTACTATTGCACTTGTACTGTCGCTAATGCTATAATGCGAAAATGCCGCACCAAACAAATCGAATGTAACGCCTGCATACGCCCAATCTTTCAACCTATTTTTTATTGGCGATAAAATAACAATAATAGCTGCAAACTTGGCTACTCCCAAAAATTTTAATAAATATACTGGATAGCCTAAACGCTGCACTGTTGTTACAAATTCGGGGCTAGTCATTAAATCGTTGTAGGCAGAAAAACCCAATAAAAAACATAGCAAAATAGTTATAGCCCAATAGAGGATGTCGATAAGTTTCATATTAAAAAATTGAAAGGTTACTAATATGTTTACAAAATCATTAGGTTAGTATAAAATATTGCACATTAAAGATATTGATTTTATTTAATATAAACCTTGCCAAATTCTTAGAAAATAAATTATCGCTCTTAAGTACCCACAAAAAGAAAAGGTCTCATATTTTTGAGACCGTTAATTTTACATTTTATTTTACAATATTATATCGTTTTATTTTCACATTATTTCCTGTAGCATCTTTTTGTACAAGCCCCACACCTTTTGCAAAATAATTATCTATTGCTGTAGGTGCAGGAGGAGGACCAATCGGTGATGCTACATTTATAACTTGCTTGGCATAAATTGTATTAGGATAATCTTTGCCAAGAATATTTTTTGAATAATCTTTTTGCTTTATCGTATCGGCAAAATAAACTGGTATTGTAAAGCCCGATACTACCACATTCAATGTATCAGCCCATGTAGCTGCAACTGGCACATTGTCTTTTAGTATGGTTTGTTTAACTACTGGCACAGTAACTCCTTGGAAATTTAAATTATAAGCAATATTAGAAACTACTCCATTATTATAATTCGCATAATAAGTAGGTCCCAAAGCAGGTTTATTAGATTCTAATTTTCTATAAGTAGCACCGCCAATAGCTGTATCTTTTGTAACTGTATAAGTAAAACTATCTGTTACAGAAGGCGTACCACTTATTATTTCGTAGGTAAAAGTAGAACCATTGGTGTAAGGCGCATAGTCGCTTGTACCAGCAGGCCATTGAAAGTCAAAAGATGGCAATATTGTATTATCGATATCTGTATTTTTTCTACATGCCGAAAAAATGATAGAAGCTAACGCAAGAACAAGAAAAATTTTTTTCATATTATTTAATTTATAAGCAAATATACAAACACATTTTAAAAACCGCTTTTTTGGACCAAAGTATATGTATTTTTTAATATTACGATACTTAAGAAATAAAAAGGAACACCAATTTGAATAAAACTAGAATGGCAAACTTCAATTTTGTTCTAACTAACATAAAAATAATTGGAAGTATATAATAATAAAAGTAAACAATATTGTTTTTTTGTTTAACTTTATTGTCCCCTCCCCTTTTTTATGTAATAACGCCATTAAATTTAAAAATTTGATGAAAGATATTTATTATATTGATTTAACTCAAGGTAATAAAAAAATTGAAGGCATCATCAAGCGCCTGCATATTGATATAACCAATCAACTTGGCAATGGATACTTTCCTTTTTTATTTATTGCCGATAATTTGCCTAATAAAAAAATGATAGCAGAAAAAATTAATTATATTTCTGCGCAGGGTTTAAAAAATGACAAAATAATTTTAATCATTACTGCCCCCACCAAAAATAATTATATTGATGAATGGGAGTTGATGCAAACAGGCATAAAAGATATTTATACTTGGGCAGGCGAAGATGATTTTAAAAATTATATAATGTTCACAATTCAAAGACAACAAAAAGTTGCTTCAATTTTAAATACCGTTTTAATAAAGGAAAATCTCATAGGTCAAAGTACAGTTTGGAAAAATTTTCTTGCAAAAATTGTGGAAACTACTCTATATTCTCAATGTTCATTTTTATTAACTGGAGAGAGCGGAACAGGAAAAGAATTGGTTAGTCGGCTAATACATACGATAGACACCCGACAAGATAAACAAGATTTGGTGCTGGTAGATTGTGCTACGATTGTACCCGAATTATCCGGCAGCGAATTTTTTGGACATGAGCGTGGCAGTTACACAAATGCCCTCAATAGCCGTGAAGGAGCATTTGCATTGGCAAACAGAGGCACATTATTTTTAGACGAAATTGGCGAGCTGCCTTTGCAATTGCAAGCTGGGCTGCTACGTGTAATACAAGAAGGCACTTACAAAAAAGTAGGTAGCAATACCTGGCAAAAAACAAATTTTAGATTGATATGTGCCACACACAAAAACCTACGCCAACAAATAGAAGAAAACCATTTTAGGCAAGATTTGTTTTTTAGAATTGCTGATGTTGAATTTACTGTACCATCACTTAACGAACGAAAAGAAGACATTCCATTGCTTGCAAATTATTTTTTAAAACAATTTAGTAAAGGGAATGAAGTGGTAGAATTTGATGATAATGTATTGGACTTTTTAACCGATAGGGCTTATGCAGGAAATATAAGAGAGCTTAGGCAACTTATACAAAGAATAGCACTACAGCATGTACAGCATAAAAAAATTACGATTGGCGAAATACCACTAGAAGAAAGAATGAATACTTGCATAATTGAAAAACAAAACCCTAAAAATAATCTTGACGATATTGTAAAACAAATGATACTGCAAGGCGATAATTATATATGCATAAAAGAAAAAGTAGGCTCAGCAGCTTTTGATGCTGCTATAGATATTTGCGGTGGTAATAAGCAAAAAAGCAGCAGAGCGGTTAGGGGTAGATGTGAGGACTGTGCAGTTGGGGGTGAAGCGAAAGAGTTAACCTGTACCATATTTCGGGTCAATTAATACATGAGGATTTGCAACTCCACAATCACTCCTCCAATTTGGATTCACTGGGCTATTGTTTGAATTAGCAATAAATTTAGCAAGACAGTATGCAGAACCTGGTCCCATACCCTTATCCTCTGTATCGTAATACATATGTGATACTTCGTGAATTAGAATTTGCACCTGATACTCAAAATGCCTGGCTGCATTATCATTTGGACTTGCCACCCAAAAGCTTTCGCATAAATATATTCTATACTTTCCAGGTATTGCACCGGCCCAATTACTTGGGGTGCAAAAACCTGAGCCATCTAAACAGGTAAACCACAAATCTTTGCTTGCAATTCTATTTCGTATATTAGTTAACCATCTTATAATTAGCCCAGCATTTCTTGTTCCACTCCCTAGCCAAGCACTTTTCTCTTTTATTTTCATTAATAATATAAATCTTAGTCCAAAAGCCAAATTTTTTGAAATTAAATTATAATCAATAGGATCACCTGCGGCAACTCTAGATTTTATTCTCTTCAATTCATTGATGGTATTTGTTAGCATATCTACGGCTCTATTGCTTACTGCATTTAAAACAGCCACTGGATCATTTGTTCCGATTTTTTTAAATATTGCCTCTTTATGAGGAGATGTTAAGCAACTTACCTTTTTTGGATCTACCATTGATTTTAATGTTCCACCAGATTCAAATTCCATTTCAGGGAAAATAGTTTCAAATTCACTTTGGCTTTTCAAAAGTGGTCGCACTAAGTTGTTCCTAATCTCGAGCCATTCTTTACTTAATTTTTCATACTCAGGAATTGATTTACTTAGCTTTTTGTGACCCAATTCAGGATGCCTGTTAAAAAATACAATGTCAGTTAAATTATTTTCATTAAGATTTCCTTTTGAAATATGGTATCGAATTTCTAGCCTCTCAAAATTTAAGAATGGCCCCAAACCAACCCCGCCCCTACCTGTAGGCGCTGTTGGAAAGTTTGGTTTACCTGCGGTTGAGATTTTGCCTGTAACCCAATTGAAAAATGGACTAACAATTTTTTGTGCCCCATCTAAAACTGGACTAACAATTTTTGTTGCAGCATCTGTTATAAAATCTGGAATTCCAAATTCCTGATTTATTTCCATCTCATACTCATTCCCAAACATCCCCTCAAACTCAGGCAACAATTCCATTTCTTTATTACTACATTCTTTACATTGACACATAACTTACATTTTTTGCGTGAACATTTTTTGTTAATCGAATAAAGTTTTTATAAAGGATTTTGTCTTCTTCGTCTTTAGGCAAATGCAATGCATATACTTTCATCAATTCTATACCTGGGTGTATCCATGGCCCATCGCTACCAAAAAGTATTTTACTAGCTCCGGCTCGTTGGTAAGCTTCCATTATTAAATCGTATCGTCGTACACCCGAGAGGTCAGTATGTATATTGTTATATCGTTCTAATGGATCTAAAAATGCTAATTGTGCTTTCCAATCATCAGCAAAACTGCTCAAGTGGGGTATAATAAAATTTACTGCTGGGTATTCTTTTGCTATCAACTCCACTTGTGTAATTTCTCCCATTACATCGTACAACACAGGCAGGTTAAAGTGTCTAGCTGTTTCACAAACCTCTCTCGTTATTCTTGCATCGTAACGATGTATTTTTATGCCACAAAAACCATATTGCATTACTGCAGTTTTTACCATGTTAAAAATATTGCCAGCATCTTTTACAGCGTTTACAAAAGCAAAACCATAAAATCTATTTGAATTACCAAGTACAATTTTTGCTACTGATTCATTTGCTTTTGCATAGTTGCTATTAAATGCTGCAAACAAAACAGTTTTTGTAATACCTGCCTCGGTGGCCCAAGGCAGGTAATTGTGTAAAGATGCATTGGTGTCCCATGGGCCTGTAAATCCATCTCCTTTTCCTGCATGGCAGTGGCAGTCTATAATCATTATTATAGTTTTTGTTTTTGAAAAAAGAATAATAAATATTTTGTAACCCTTGCCTCTTTAGTTTAAAAATATTTTCGATAAGTTGTTAATGATAAGTATGGAAAAGCTTACTTATAAATTATTAGAATGTCAGCCTGAGCTTGTCGAAGGCGGGTTCATGTAGGTAGACCAGCTTCGACAAGCTCAGCTTGACACTCCAACTGTATCGAACTTTTGTCATTCGCAAAAAGCTTAAAAAACTTTTTATGAGTGCCTCAGTCTAAGCCTCACAATAATATTTTTATTGATACCCCATTTTAGCCATTTTTTCTTTTTGATAACGGTTTGCTATAAGCGTAGCTGGCATAATACTTTTGCCTGAAACATTTATATTTTCAGCAGTAATATCTACACCAGTTACAGCCTGATAGCTATACGTGTATCGTTGTATGGCAGGTCTAAATTTGTTTGCCCAATTGCCAGCCACTTGTGGGTTATTTATTTGCGACCACATGGTAAATCTTATGGAAAGTAAAATATCTTCTCCATACTCTGCCAGCTCATGATAAGGTTTTATGCTTGTACTTTGCCAGCCTTGAATATTTTTCATGGTATCTACAACGCCCATCCATGGCTCATCGTAAATAACCATTGCTTTGCCACGCAAAAACTCTTTTATCTCTTTTCGGCCAAGTATCCATTGCTCTATCATCATTTCTATACGAGCAGTAAGCGATAAATCATTAAACTGATTGTGCATTCCTTCTGTAAGTAAAAGATTTACTTCTCTTAATGCGTTTAATACAGGAAAAGGATCTGCCTTTATGGTAAGGTTATCTACATCTCTATAAAACTGGCTGCATTTGTGTAGGAGATTATGAAATGCACCTATAAAATTTGAACGACTGGTTACTGGCAATAAATCTGGTGCTGCTTTACCAATTAAACGAATACCATATTGGCTTTGGTACTCATAATTACGCCGAACAATACTCAGCCTATGTTGTGCATCTTGCACATATCCCCAAAGTATATTTGAAATAGGTCGCAAAGAATCCAATTCGAAATTTGCTAAGGGATCTCGCCCTCCAGTTCCAATATTTTGAAAGCGTAAAGCAATGGCGTTAATGGATTGTACCAACATTCCCTCTTCGTGCCAGTAACTCCAAATTAATTCGGAACGTATGCCACTTAAACGAGTTTTAAAAAAAGCATTCGTATAAGATTTACCAGAAGCATTAAAAAAATCGCCAATTTCTTTTACCACTCTTTCGTAATAAGGTAAAATTCCATTGGCTGAGCCTGGTGGAAATGGTGGAAGTGATGTATTAGAATCTGGAATACCTAATCCATTTCTTACTACTTGCTCCATAGCAAATTTTAAAATGTTGTATGCCTGCGAATTTAACAGCAAAGAATTTCCTGAAGGTGCAGTTTTGCCAGTTTTTGGATCTGGGTCTATTATTCCGTCAATTAATTTTTGAATTACTGTAAATGGAATTTTAGTTTTTTCGATAGCATTCCATGTTTCTTCATTTTTATCTGCATCTACAACATTTGCACCAGCAGAAGATAGTTCTACTTTTACACCAGTTCGCAAAATTTCTTTTACCTCATCACAACAATTGGTTGCATCCATCTGTTGTATTTTTATGTCTTCCAACTTATCTGGCACAAATGATTGTTGTGTATTACTTGTTTGATTTGTTTGACTTTTTGCCATAACATAGTTTTTAATTGTTTAAAAAAATATTTATTTTCTTTTATATGCCCAGTTGTTTAGCTGTTGAGTTAGTAATCTGTTTTCTTCTACGGAGTTTATTGCCTGATCAAATTTTGCCTGCCCTAGCACTGCAAATACTATGGTTGGCGAAGCATTTTCTATTAACCTTTTATTTTTTTTCCAGTTTCTAAAAAGTGTTTGCAACTTTTCAGGCTGCCTCTCAGCATAAGGAAAAATTTGTGCTAATTGTTTTCCCTTTAGCGAATCTGATTTGTAACTCAATACCAATTGCACAAAATTTTTTTCTTCTTCATCAAGCATTTTGAGTATCGCTTTTTTATCTGCCGCCAAATCATCTATTGGATAAAATGTTTGCCACATTTGCCAAAGCTTATCCCATTGTAAGTGCGGAAAAAAAGCTCTTCCAAATGCACAACTTAGCTTTACACGTACATAAGGCGCTGGGTGTGGGTCATCCAAATCTAATCGAAATTGAAAATATTTAGGTAAGGTTACAACACCCATTAAACCTAGCGTTGCCGATATTCCTAAATGCCCCATTGCCCAACAATCTGCCAATATTTCTGAAATCCATCTTTCATAATGCTTCCACGCAACTTTATTTTTTGTTGTAGATTCTACTTTCTTTCCAAGTTCGACTCTAATCCCTTTAGTAAGCTCCATGCTCTCTGCTGCTTGGTGTCCTACTTCGTGTATTAATGATGAAGCTATCCCACTACCTACCATTCTTTCCCTAGGTATTTGTATTACGGCTACAGGGTTTTCATCGCCTCCTGGCAATCTTGTACGAGCCCTGCGTATAGCTGCACCATGCCCACGTTCTAAAAAAACCATCAATGGCGGAATTTCAAAATGGTTTTTACAAACAGTTAAACCATCTTCTGCCAACACATCTAATCCCGATAACCAAACGCCTACATCATGTTCTCCTCTTTGCGATAACACATCAGCAAAAATATCTAGCTGATCCAGTATGCTGTTATAACGCAATTTTTGAATCGTAAAAGCTGTTTGTAATTCATTACTCCCTTTTTGTTGCTTTCTTGCTGCATTTACTTTTTCTATAAACTGTGTTATTGATGTATATATTTCACTTTTCCCTTTTTCTAATAATCCAACAATTTCATTAAGCGCTTTGTCAGAAATTGAAGCCCCTTTTACCATCGGCATCGTCATCGAAAAAGGCTTTACTTGCTGCAACCTGCTTATCAAAGATTGAGATTCGTTAATCAAATATTCGTATGGATATTTATCTACAGCTGTCATCTATTCTTGATTAGCTGTTAAAATAATTCTTCCATTTTCTTTATGCCAAGTACCTTCAGAAGCATCTCCAACATCTCCATTGCAAGCATTATTATTTTCGTATCTATGGTCGCTTACATAACTTCCATATCGCCTTCTTGCAAGTAAGCCCGGCGCATATCTTCTTGCAGAATTTATAATGGCTGTTCTTGCAGTAGATGAAGGATTGGCTGCTCTTGTACCAGTGGCCCTTCTTGCAGAGTTACCCGCAAATCGAACGAATGCTCTGGCTGTTTCAAATTCACGATCTTCGGCACTTAATCCTTCCAATTCTAATTCAAATAAATTGCTAGCCGCAGTGCCCAATGCCCCGCCAATGGCAGTACCAATACCTGGTGCTATAAAACTGCCCAATGCTTTGCCAGCAATCGGCAATGCTTTTTTTGCAAGACCTTTAAGCATGCCGCCCAATGCTTTGCCTGTACTACTTCTAGCAAAGTTTTTAGCAGCACCAACGGCTTTCTTAAATAGCTTTCCAAGAAATTGATCTAACTCCATTTCGCTTTGAATAGACAGTAATTCTGATGCTAGTTCCATTTCGGTAACCTCGTTAAAAGTCCCCTCGTTATTACTTATTTCACCATCTGTTTCATACGAAGTTTCACCATACATTTCATTGCTATATTCAAACTCATTGTTGTTTTCAAATTCATTATTTACTTGTCTCGCATGTAGCGTACCCTTCACTTTTAAAATAATAGGATAATGTTTTTTTGCAGCCGCCACAATAGCTGGCTTTACAGATGTTAATGTTCCGCTTTCAAATTCTTGGCTCATATTACCCAATGCCTCGGTAATAAATTTTACAAAGTCAGGATATCTATCTATTGCTGCTTGAGCTCCTTGGTTTCCTAACCTTTCTCCAAGTTGGCGCCCATAACCTGCTCTAACAAAAACACCACCAACTTTACCTCCTGCCCATCCTGCGGCTTTTGATGCAAGGCCTGGCAATGTTTTTTTTGCAATACTTCCTAAAGCACCAATAGCTTGTTGCCCTGTGGGGCTAGCCAAAAATCCACTTGCTGCTCCTGCTGCTTTTTTTGCTACCTTTTTTAACCAATTACTAAATTCAAATTCGTTTGAAATTTGCATCAACTCTTGAGATAATTCAAATTCATTCATTTCAAATTCCTGATTGTTTTCAAACTCAAATTCAAACTCTGGACTAAGCTCATAAGAAGCTTCTGTGTTGTATCCGTTTTCAAATTCAAATTCTGAAGAAATTTCATTAGCATATTCGTTGTTGCCATTTTCAAACTCATTCTGGAAATATTCATTACTTAAGTTGTGCATACATATTTTTTTATTCGGTTAATAATAAATGTTTGTTTCTTTTGTGTAAACCCAAATTTCCAAATACGATGCCACAATAAAACACATTGATTATCTATTCTTCTCAATGAAAAAATGCGAATTAAAATTCGTCAAAATAAAAAAATGAGTGGAATTGCGAAAATAAAATCAGTATATCTATCGCCTAAATTTTATTAATAAATAGTTTACTTGGCTGGTAAAAGTGAAATGTGCAGAATATAAAAAATGATAACATACACTTGAACCAGTAATTTATTAACTTCACCATTAAATAATAAATATTCAAATTCTTATATTCATTTTGAAATTATCTCTAAGATTTACTTTTTTTTTATTTCTATTCTTAACAAATAAAAGTTTAGAAGCTCAGCTCTGCCAAGGCAGCCTTGGCGATCCTATTGTAAACATTACTTTTGGTGCAGGTACAAACCCCGGCATGCCATTATCAGCAGCTACTACAGCATATCAATTTGTAACAAACGATTGCCCAAGCGATGGTTTTTATACGGTAAGAAATAATACAACAAATTGTTTTGGAAGTTCGTGGTTTTCGCTACCCACCGATCATACAGGAGATGCTAATGGTTATTTAATGCTAGTAAATGCATCTATACAGCCAAGTGCTTTTTATATAGACACGGTAAGGGGTTTATGCGGGAATACTACTTACGAATTTGCGGCATGGATCATAAACATGAGTATTTTACAACCCACCAGCTGTGGTGGTAATCCAATACAGCCCAATATCACTTTCTCTATTGAAAAAACAGATGGCACAGTTTTGCAAACATATAATTCTAACAATATACCTCCTACTACATCCCCTATTTGGAAACAATATGGTTTTTTCTTTAATACTCCGCTAGGTATTTCAGATGTTGTGCTACGCATGACAAACAATGCTACTGGTGGTTGTGGCAATGATTTGGCATTGGATGATATTACATTTAGAGCATGCGGCCCAATGCTTTCACCAAATATTAATGGAGGAATACCAACAACAACAACAGCATCGTACTGCGAAGGTATTGCTCGAACATTTACTTTTACTTGTACTATTTCGGCAGGGTTAAACAACCCAAGTTATCAATGGCAAGAAAGTATAAATGGAGCTGCATTTATAGATATGATTGGGCAAAATACGACTTCGCTTTCAAAAAGTTTTGTGGCTTCTGCAAATGCTGGAACGTATAAATATCGCTTGAGTGTAGCAGAAGCTGGCAATTTAAATTCTAGCCAATGCCGCACATCATCACAACCAATTAAGATAAATATTTTACCAAAAATAACTTCTACGGCTAGTAGTAATAGTGTGTTGTGTGAGCATAAAACTTTGCAATTAACAGCCACTGGTGGTACTATATTCGACTGGACTGGACCAAATAATTTTATGGCAAATGGAAATGCTGTTTCCATTTTAAATGTTCAGCAAATAAATGCTGGTAAATATTTTGTATTGGTAAAAGATATTAATGGCTGCCAAAATGTAGATTCTACAATTGTGATGATAAATCCTGCACCAATAGTAAATACAGCTTTTAGTGATAGCAGTATTTGTATTGGAAAAAATGTAACCCTAATAGCCAATGGTATTGGTAGTTTTGAATGGACGCCTTCTAGTTTTTTAAATAATCCTACAAGTCAAAGCCCAGTAGCTACGCCTACTACAGAAACGAGCTATCAAGTTATACTAACCAATCAATTTAACTGCACAGATACAGCTTTTACAAAAATAAAAGTAGCTACAAAACCGGTTGTAGATGCTGGCCCAAATAAAATAATAGTTGCTAATAAAAATATTCAACTAGAAGGATACATATTGGGTAATATTGATAACTTCATTTGGTCTCCAGCAGAATTTATAAATAATGTAAACCTTTTAAACCCTACGGTATATCCTCCTTCCAATAAAAAATATTATTTAACTGCTACTTCAAAAAATGGATGCGGAACTACAACCGATAGTATGTTTGTAAAAATATATCAAGGTATTTTTATACCAAATACTTTTACACCAAATGGCGATACAAAAAACGATACATGGAATATTCCTGCACTCGAAGCTTTCCCAAAACATGAGCTTGCAGTATTTAATCGTTATGGACAAAAAATGTTTGAACGAAAACAAAGTTTTACTGCTTGGGATGGAAAATATAAAGGCATTACGCTGCCCACAGGCGCATATACATACATCATAGATTTAAAAAACGGAACTACTCCACTAAAAGGGACACTTTTACTTGTACACTAAACACTTCTTTTTATTCATATGATTAAATAAAAAATAAGTTTTATATTTTTTGTTGTGTCTAAAATATGCTTACATTTATCTTCTAAAAATAAACACTATGTCATACAAAATTATCGACCTCGAAGGTGTAGGTCCTGTTTACGCCGAAAAACTTAATGCGGCTGGTATTAAAACTACTGATGATTTATTAACTGCTGGAGGTACAAAAGCTGGTCGTAAAAAATTAGCTGATGATACCGGTATTGATGATGGTAAAATTCTTACATGGGTAAACCATAGTGATCTTCACAGATTGGATGGTGTTGCTGGTCAATTTTCTGAATTACTTGAAGCTGCAGGTGTAGATACTGTAAAAGAATTTTCCACAAGAAATGCAGCAAACTTAGAAGCTAAAATGATTGAAGTAAATGAAGCTAAAAAATTAACTGGTCGTGTACCATCTGCAGAGAAATTGCAAAAGATGATTGATCAAGCAAAAACATTGGAGCAAAAAGTATTTCATTAAAATAATTATAAAATTAAAAAGCCACGAAAAAATTTCGTGGCTTTTTAATTTTATCTTAAGAATAATATCTCTCTGTATTTTGGCAAAGTCCAAAAATTATCGTCCACCATAAGCTCTAGCTTATCTACGTGGTAGCGAATATCATCAAAATATTTACCTTTTACTTCTTCGCAATATGCAATGGCTTTTTTACGAATATCAGCTAAATCGTTTGCTTTTTTACGGGCTTGTATCATTGCTTCTGTATTATCGCTAATGGTATTAATATGCTCGCTTATAATTTTTACAATAGCCAATTGGTTTGCATAACCAGATGCATCTACACCAGCATCTTTTAAGCCATTAATATTTTGTAACAACACATTTTGGTATTTTACAGCAGCTGGCAAAATAAATGTACTTGCCAAATCACCCATTACACGTGCTTCTATCTGCACTTTTTTTACATACTCTTCAAGCATTATTTCGTGCCTTGCTTCTAGCTCTTCGTGCGTATAAATATTGTTGGATTTAAAAAGCGCTTTAGATTTTTCCGTTACATAAGCATCCAAAGCAAGTGGTGTAGTTTTTACATTTTCCAATCCACGTTTTTCTGCTTCTGCTGCCCACTCAGTGCTGTAGCCATCTCCTTCAAACAATACTTTTTTACTATCTACAATATATTTTCTAATAATATGTAAAATAGCAACTTCTTTCTTCTCCCCTTTTTCTATCAATGCATCTACATCTGTTTTAAATGTTTTAAGTGTTTCTGCCATTACGGTATTAAGCGTTGTCATAGGCACAGCACAGTTTGCAGAAGAACCAACCGCTCTAAATTCAAATTTATTTCCTGTAAATGCAAATGGCGATGTACGATTTCTATCCGTATTATCCAACATCAATTCAGGAATAGATTTATGAATATCTAATTTTAAAATGGCTTCATCTTGCTCATCAAAATTACCACTTACTCTTTTTTCTATTTGATCTAACACATCGGTTAAAAATTTACCAATAAAAATAGAAATGATTGCTGGTGGAGCCTCATTTGCACCCAAGCGATGATCGTTTCCTGCACTTGCTATAGATGCACGTATAAGGCTTGCATAATCGTGTACCGCTTTAATGGTATTCACAAAAAAAGTAAGGAACATTAAATTTGTTTTTGGCGTTTTACCTGGTGCCAATAAATTTACACCAGTATCAGTGCTCATACTCCAGTTGTTGTGCTTACCACTTCCGTTTATGCCTGCAAATGGTTTTTCGTGTAGCAATACAACAAGGTTGTGGCGTTTTGCTACACGTAGCATAATATCCATCAACAAAGTATTGTGGTCAACAGCAAGGTTAGTTTCTTCAAATATTGGAGCACACTCAAATTGGCAAGGTGCTACCTCATTGTGGCGTGTACGAATTGGAATACCCAATTTGTAAGATTCTTTTTCAAAATCTAGCATAAAAGCATAAATACGCTCTGGTATTGCGCCAAAATAATGGTCATCTAATTGCTGCCCTTTTGCAGGTGCATGACCAAAAACCGTACGACCACTTAACAATAAATCAGGACGAGCATTTGCCAAGCCTGCATCTATTACAAAATACTCTTGCTCCCAACCTAATGTGGCAGTTACTTTTGAAACATTTTTATCAAAATATTGACAAACATCTACTGCTGCTTTATCTAACGCTACCAATGCTTTTAACAAAGGTGTTTTTGTATCTAACGACTCGCCAGTGTATGAAACGAAAATGGTAGGAATACACAATGTTTTACCATCGCCAATTTCCATAATAAATGCTGGTGATGATGGATCCCAAGCAGTATATCCTCTTGCTTCAAAAGTAGCACGCAAACCACCATTAGGAAATGATGATGCATCAGGCTCTTGTTGTATTAATGCTGCACCTTCAAATTCTTCAATGGGTGTACCATCGCCTTTAAGAGTAAAAAATGAATCGTGTTTTTCTGCTGATAACCCAGTAAGCGGTTGAAACCAATGTGTAAAATGTGTTACGCCTTTACTTTCTGCCCATGCACGCAAGCCATTGGCAATTTGATTACCCATGGCACGGTCAATCTTTTTACCACCACGTGTGCTTGCAAGTAAGCTTTTATAGGCATCATCACTTAAATATTGTCTTGCTGCACCAAGTGTAAATACATTTTCATTGAAAATACCAGTTATTTTTGCTGCATTTTCTACTTTTACGGGATTAGGTTGATTACCTAATTTTTTAATAGCATCGAAACGAATATTACTCATTTTTTATAATTTTTGTACAAAAAAAGGCTTATTTTTTGTAATTAGCAAAATAAAATGAAATAAAATAGATAATTTATTTATATATTTTTAATTTTAATATAAATAAAACAACAGTAAAATACCTTGCTAATTTATTATGAATACAGATTTTTTCTTTTGGGAGCATTAAAATATTCGAATATTAGATTTTTTGTGGAGCACTTGCAAATACATGTACCACACTCGAGGAAGAGCTACACATAAAAAACCCCATCCGAAGATGGGGCTAGGCTGTTGCCACGTTTAAACAATGTTCCGTTGCTTTCTAATAACGTCCCAACAAAGAGACCTAGAAAAAGTGTCGAATCGCCCAACATGGCAATATTTTGATGTGTAGTTTTAAAAATCTTAAACCTTACCTACACAAATTTTATTCCTCTTGAACTAACAAGTGGCAATTTACAATTTTATTTTTTTTAAAAATACATTAACATGAAATATTTTTTCAAAAAAAAAAATCATTTCTCCCCTCTCTTTTTGTCTATAACGAAATCTAAAAGCGACATAATTGCAACTAGCAAACAAATAAGCAACCAGTAATAATTTCTTTCGAGTGAAAATATATTAATTTTCATCATCATTAAATACCAAAAAACTAATGATAAAAGATAGTTCAAGAAAATACATGTAGTGAATGTTAGAAAGTAGTGCAAAAGCGTTTGCTTTTTTAAAATCAATAAATTGATTGCAAAATAACAAACTGGTAAAAATAAAGGGTGCCATGCTCCAATATTATGAAAATAAGTAACATTGAAAAGCCTTTTATACTTTAAGTTATTGGTAATAAAATAAGCTATCATAATTATACCTGGGTAAGCTAAGAGCAGTGCTAAAAATATTTTAAAATATTTATAATTATTATTTTTCATTATTTTATAACTTTATGTTCACCCTTCTTCACTTTATTAGTCGCTACATTCTAATAAATGTTGTTTTTTAATTTGTTTTTTAAAATAACTAGTTAGTTTAACTTTAGATACTGTAATTGGCTTAGAAAGTTCTGGGTACATGTCGGTATTTAATCTGTAAAATTGATTTTTGTAAAATATTAATCTTTCAAGATAATTCGCATATAACGGATTTCTTTTATGTAACCTCTTTATTCTGTCTTTTTCTCTGTCGGGGAAATTGTAACGGTAACTAGGGTTAATACTGCACACTTTAGATTTTTTAGCAATAGGAAATAGCAGTGACCCGTCAAAACAATAAATTGCCATTAAACCGTTAGAAAAAGCAATCGTAAATCCATCCTTAGTTTTGATACTATCAAAAATTGGATCTATTACTTTTAAAACCTGAATAGTTCTACTCGTTATGGTATCTTCTGTAATGCCAAATTGATACGCTACACCTACTTTACCAGCCTTATAAATTTTAAACTCAAATACATATTGGTAATTAATACTATCATAAAAAAATGGAAGAACAATTTTACTACTGTCATCTATTAAACCCCATTTATTATTTAATGATACTATACTAAATTGTGTGAGGGGCTTTATTCCTTTCCCTATCCATTCTTTCTTAATAAACTGAGCATTAACAGTTATGGAAATGGACAGTAAAAATAATGCTATAAAATGAAATTTATTGCCCATGGCATAATATTTAATTACCCTTAGAGTAGAAATTACAGGGTTGATCGTTCTTGAATCACAATAGTTTTTATTTGCAATTTCTAATCCTAAATCATTAGAGGTTGGTAAAATATTATCATTTACATCTAACACAATAATTGGTAGTAGTTCATTTAATGTGTTACCAACGGCTTTACCATTTAGTTTTGATATTTTGCCCTGTGTAATCCCTGCTTAAAATACCATTTGAAAAACTGTAAGTATATATCCCAGAGTTATCTGCTCCTATAATTGGTGGGTCTTCGTTTTTATATCCAGAGAAGCCAATTCTTTTTTTAGCTTTGTTATTATAGCTATTTGTAGAAAAATTATCGCTTTCATTAATTAATACAGATACTTTATTATAATCAGGTTCTGGGGTAGTAATGTTTCCTAAAATAACATTTTTTTGATAGGTTGTAAGACCAAGACAAAAATTATCAGCACCAAACATTAAGTTATTCAATATTTTCTCGTTATCCAATCCTTCTTCATCTAATGCTGGGTCAATCGGAATTGGTATTAATGTTTGATTTATACTTTCTATACATTCTCCAGTATCGCCCAATTTATATTTTAATGCAAATTGATACCTATCAGACAAACCGAATAAGTGGCATATTTCGTGTATGATAGTAATATCAAAGTTGGTTGATTTATAAGGTTTCACACTTCGAGCTAAATCTTTGTTTCTGTACCCACCTTCAATTAAATGGTGTAAATAAACATGGGCAACAATACCACTTTTTTCAGCGTTTGAATGGAGTGTCAAATCAGGCGATTCGGGCAATATTTCAATAACTTTTATACCTCTATCTAATTGGTTATTATCAGTATATTTTTTATTTCTAAATCTTTCAAAGTTGAATGAGCTAAAAGCACTTCGTTTATCTTCAAAGTCCTCTAGATTAGTAAAATTTAATCCTTCCTCTAATTTGTTTTCAGCACAATATGAAAAATTAAATTCCGTATAAATATCAAGAACTTGATCGAAAATACCATTAACCATATTATCTAAATTAAACGCAAGTTCTATTAAATCATCCTTTACAACACCTGCATTCTTTTCAGAAGTACACAAAACAAAATGTGCTTTAAGTTTCTTTCGGGTGCTATTGACATCTTTTTTGTTTTGCACAACATCTCTTACACCTAAAATTTCTCTTGTGTCTAAAATTTGCCTCGTATCAAGCATTCCAAAAGTATCTATTACTCTACTTGTATCTGTTATAGATGCAGCCGCTTGTTTCAATAAACTCATTATATTTTTTCCCATTGTATTAAGTTTTAAGCAATATTGTAAAACTTTTATCCTTTAAAAATAACATTAATATTTTTACATTTTAATGAAAAATATTCTGCACCTTCGCCCATTCAAGTGCATCCCCTACAGCTCCCACACCAATTTGTCCTAAACCAACATAATTTGCATTGTTGCCAGTTGGTCTTAACATTCCTTTAGTTTTAGTATGTACTCCATATATTTTCGTATCATTAAAATCGCCAGTTTCCTGCGCACACAACGATTTAAGTTCGCAAGGGGTAAATTTAACATATGGTATTTTGCTAATGACGTTTGTAATATCTTGAGCGGAAAATAAACTGTTAAATCTCTGAAATTCAGTTTTCTCTTCTACATAAACAACAATGCTTTTGTAAAACTTGAGTATTGCATCTGTAAATTCTTTGTAAATACCTCTTACAAGACCATAGTTTTTACCTTTTAATGAATCGGTATATGGAGCTTCTTTTACGAGGATAGTATTATGACCTGATATATAACCTACTACGGTTTGTGGTGTTTGTGCTTTTGAGTAGAATTCGAGCGCTGATAAATAATCTTTTGCTTTAAGACTTCTTATTGATGCCCAATACGTTTTTTGCAATAACGTAATGCTTATAATATCTTCTTGCTTATTAGTAAGTTTTATTAGTTCAGCAAGATGATTATCCCATTGATTAATTTTGCTAACAGCAAATCCCCATAAACCCCGAATATCATTAAATATATACTTTTCAAAATTAAGACTTCTAACTTTCATAATATCATTTGTGCCAAAAGTATCTGCACAAGGTTGGATTTTATGGTTTTTGGAATCTCCGCTATATTCATCAAAATAGTTAAATATTTTTTCTGAATTCGCAACATTTTCCTTATCAGCCACTTCTGCTAGGGTAACTTCATCTAGGCTTAACCAATCATTTAACCCTTCTGCACCTGTTTTAAGCTTTTCTATTGCATCACCCTCTTTCTCAAGAAATGATAACATCAAATTATTACCCATATTACTTTCATTAACTTAGTTATTTAAAAATAATGTTTGTACTATTAAGCAATTTAGTTTTTTTTTCTTTTATGTAAGAAAATCTTTCTTAAGTAATTTTCGAATTGAAAAGACTCATACAAACGCCAGCAACCTAAACAAACCATATTGCCATTTCGATTTTCAGCTGGTGAACCAGGATAAAACGATGAATAATTTTTATCAATAAAAGTTTCTATTTTATTTATATCTGCTATAGAAAGTAAACTTTCCTGAACAAAATATGATCCCGAATAATCTTTGCTTTTAACAATGCATACAGAATCATACCTTACATAATGCTTATTTATACAATAATAAAAAGCATAACCCTTAGCATCCTTTATTCTTGAAGCAACTGAAACAGATTGCGCCTTAAGCATAGAATAAAATGTAAGCATAAAAATTGTAAAACAAAAAATCGTCTTAATTATTCTAATTCCCATAATCTAATTCGTGTTGTTTTAACCATTTTAGGTGTTCCATCTTTATTGTAAAGAAGATTACCCTCATAATCTGTATCTTGATAATTCATGTTAAAATAATAATACTCAGTATCAGTTGGATCGTTATGTTCTGGTGAATCTGCTCCTACATATTTTAAATCAACTCCATCCCATAAAGTAAAATGACCAGAAGCATTACCCCATCCTGACACGTCAAACACTATAATACCTTTCTTATCTTTAAATTTATCAACTATATCAATCCCACCAATTTCATCTACATCTGCAGATTTTTTTGATTTAGTAGTTAGTTTATCGACCAAATACTTTTTTAAATCCTTAACTCTAATCCAATAATTATTTTTATCTTTCCCAAAAATATTTCCACCTGCGCTAGGCGCCTTAGGTAATTTGGCTTTACTATAGTTTAATGCTTTGCACATTCTTACAGCACAGGAATTTTCCCAACTATTAGGGTTCTTTTTAAGATTTTCGGGTAGCCCACCACCAATTTCTTCATAAAGTACTTCTGTTGTTATAGTTGAATTCGGATAGTAATTAAGCATATCTGTCCATGATGGTTTTTTAAAATCGAATCCGGATTCGAAATCTGTCTTATCATCTGATAAACCGAAGAAAATTTCGGTTAGCTCAGTATCATTCGCAAAAGTGCTACCAATCTTTTCTATTAAATTACCTGAACGTTCCAACAAAGTCGGAATTAAATTCTTTCTTCGCCTAGGTTCGTGTCCCACGAAACTTTTAAGAAAAAATATTTCCATACATTCATACTTATAATTCTTTGATGAATTATCATACCTAAATTGCGT